>CAMWKC010000057.1 GCA_947174735.1 uncultured Porphyromonadaceae bacterium | reverse complement strand
TAAGTTTACGCAATTCAGCATCATTAAATATATCGCCGACTAAAGCACGCGCCGGTTCCGGAGATACATGGTCTCTCACAAAGGTATTATATTCAGGCTGCCACGGTTTATCGGCGAGATAAGCTGCATAGATCGGATTAGTATTAAAAAAGCGGAGCAGACGGTCATACTGATGCCCTTCACCGGTATATATCTGTATATCGGGATTAAGAGAGCAAAGCCTGTGAGAGAATTCATACATGCTCATAACCACTCGCGGCACGTACGTAGCATAGGCCTGCACTACTCCGTCGCCTGTCACTGAAGGCCACATAGCCGACATGCTTTCTGCAAGCTGCTGTTGTTCGGCACAACCTACCGAGTCAAGCGCACCCCAGCGTCCTGCGGTGTGACGGCGCACTTCAGCAACAAGAGTCACCATCTCTTCACCGAGAGAAGTAAGTGTACCGGCACTACGGGCCTTGTCAAGAGCTTCGGAAAGATGCTGTACTTTCTTCTCCGAGGACAAAAATCTTGCTCCGTGACGTGCTACATAATTAATAAAGAAAGGTTGCAGAGAGTCCGGAACTTCAGCAGCGGTGCAACGTCTGAAGTCGTATGGCATCATACTACCATCATACTGCGGAGGTAATGGTTCGTAAGCCCAAAGATTACCGGAGAAAATAAGCTGCAGTGAGCAAAGCAACAATGAAGACAACAATCTTACTGTATGGAAACAGACGGAATAGCGCGGGACAGTTGACATGAGTATTAATTTTAAGCATTAAATCGGCAGAGCCGTGTGGAGGCAAAATTAGTAATAAACAGGCAGACCGCCAAACCTTCAGGGGGCTGCCTGCTTACTATAACCGGTTAAAACATGCTCCCGTACACCTAAAAAACATTGGTGACGGCATAAGAATACCTCTTTTAAGACCCCGATAAGAGAGAAAAAGAAAGAAATGATAGGAAAAAATGAAAAAAATTTTGTGGATAAAAAATTAATGCCTACCTTTGCAGTCGCAAAAAGCACCTATCGGTCATAGTTGACGGTTTCGGGCGCTGTTGCGACTGAGGGGCCCATTCGTCTATCGGTTAGGACGAGAGATTTTCATTCTCTAAAGAGCAGTTCGACTCTGCTATGGGCTACTAATAATATTAAAAGCATAGAATACAGAAATGGCAAATCATAAGTCATCACTTAAAAGAATCCGTCAGGCTGAGAAGCGCAGACTCGAAAATCGTTATTGGGCTAAGACTGCTCGCAACGCTGTGCGCAAGGTTCGCAAGATGGAAGATGCAGCTGAAGCACAGGCTGCTTATAACAAGGTAAGCGCTCTTCTTCAGCGTCTTGGTCGCAAAAATATTATCTCGAAGAATAAAGCTGCTAACCTCTGCAGTGGTCTTCAGATTCACATCAACAAGCTTACAGCTGCTGCAAAGTAATATTTCAGTAAGCTGATTGTTGGCCCATTCGTCTATCGGTTAGGACGAGAGATTTTCATTCTCTAAAGAGCAGTTCGACTCTGCTATGGGCTACCCGTCAGCCCCTCTCCCACAACGACAAAATGACTCTGAAGCGGTCGACTTGATACAATACAAGCCGACCGCTTCCTGCATTTTTTCTACCCTCAAATCCCAATTCCAACTATGAAACTCGCCCAACTCGCCAACACGGTCTTTGACCGTGCCGTAGCCGACTATCACATAGCCGACAATGTGGACACTACTCTTACCAATCCCTATCCTGCCAATTCATTAGAGGCTATGCTCTACGGCAAGAACTGGATCGATGCCGTGCAGTGGCATCTTGAGGACATAGTACGTGACCCCGATATAGATCCGGCTGAAGCTTTAACAATAAAACGGCGTATAGACAGGTCGAATCAGGAGCGCACCGATATGGTGGAAGAACTCGATTCCTACTTTCGCACACGTTTTAAAGATGTAGCCGTAAGTCCGGAAGCAACCATAAACACCGAATCGCCGGCCTGGGCACTTGACCGTCTGTCAATACTGGCCCTCAAGATTTGGCACATGCGTGAACAGGCTGAACGTCCTGACGCCTCACCTGAACATAAGGCTGCCTGCCGTGCGAAACTTGCAGTGCTCGAAGAACAACGTACAGACCTTACGACAGCCATTGACCAGCTGCTCGACGATATAGCCGAAGGCCGTAAATACATGAAGGTATACCGCCAGATGAAAATGTATAACGACCCGGCTACCAACCCCGTACTCTATGGCAAAAAGTAAGAAGCCGGTCAGCGTATTGCTGACCCGCTTCTCAGCCTTGGGTGATGTGGCAATGACTGTACCGGCCGTATATGACGCCTGCCGTGCCAATCCGGAAGTACATTTTATTTTTATTACCCGTCCGGCGCCTGCTAAGGTATTCGTCAATCCGCCGGTTAACCTTACAGTTGAAAGTATAGATCTCAGCCGCTACAAAGGACCCGGAAGGATATGGCGTCTGACACGGCAACTAATAAAAAAATATGGTGCGGATACATACGTAGACCTTCATGATGTGCTGCGTACACGGATTATGAGGTCAGTGGCCCGTCTGCACGGACTTCGGGTGACACGGCTCGACAAACTGCGTCATCAGCGTCGCGAACTGATATCAGGACGTAATCGCACCCCGCTAACTCCGACTGTGACACGTTATGCCGATGCCATCGAGAATGCCGGACTGCGACGTGGAACAGGCTTCATATCTGTCTACGGCGGTCGCAAAGCCGACTCTACGCTTTTTGCTACTGTAACGTCTCCGCGACCTGATAACGAGATATGGGTAGCTATCGCACCTTTCGCAGCTCATGCCGGCAAACGGCTACCGCTGTCTTTACTAAGAAAAGTAACGGAAAAACTGTTAGAACGGTCCGGAGTCAGGATATTTGTCATGGGTTTCGGACCTGAGGAAAGCCGTATCATCGATAGCATAGCTCCTGAACATAACGGAAACCGTCTGCTCAACATGGCTGCTGTCAAAGCCGGTATCGCAGCCGAAATGGCGCTTATGAGTCACTGCAGTGTCATGCTCACAGCCGATTCGGCCAATATGCACCTTGCCTCACTGGCCGGACTGCCGGCCGTGAGTGTATGGGGAGCCACTCACCCGGCCGCCGGATTCTTAGGCTACCGACAGAGCCTGTCAGACTGCGTACAGCTTGATATGCCCTGCCGTCCCTGCTCAATTTACGGTAACCGTCCCTGCCGTCATCCTGACGGTAACACCATTTATCCATGCCTGAACCGTATCACAGCCGACCGGGTGCTCGAACGCCTCGACGGAGTGCTGCAAAGAAACAAAAACACGAGCCCACCAAACCAACAATGAAACTGACACAACATCTACGCACAGGCCGACTGGTAGCTGCTATGGGTGCCGTCCTTATAGCCGGCTCTCTTACAGCTGCCACATGGCCCGAACGACTGAGTCCACGCGCCGCCGGCTATTGCGAACGGGCCATGCTAATGGTAAAGAGCGGCAATTATCAGGGAGTCATCGACCAACTGCGCCACCTTGTCACACAGCAAGTGGAACTTACTGAAGCCGAAGCCACGGAATGTTCCTATCTGCTGGCCAAAGCCCTTTACGAGACCGGTGATGCCGACTGTATAAGTCTGCTACATGAATTTGCAGCTACTCATCCGGCCTCACCTCTTGCTTTAAATGCCCGTCTTGCGGAAGCTGACTATTACTATTTCGATCATGAATATGCCGCTGCACTCGAACTGTACGATGACATTGATTTCTCACGTCTTGATGCTTCTCAGTTACCGATGTACACTTATCGTAAAGGTCTGTGTCAGGTGAAGCGCGGTCTTTATGACGAAAGCATACCTGCCTTTACACGTCTGCTTAACTATAACCAGTATCGTGAGGCAGCGCAATATTATTTAGCTTATATAGACTACGTACACGGAGACTACGATAAAGCTTACGATGCATTTGCATCATTAGGCGAAGAATTACCAGAGAATCCCGACACACAGACACCGGCATCTGCGACCGGACGTCAGGGACGCCGGCGCAGCAACAATAACAGTTCAGCTATGGCTCGGCGTGGTAATTACACAAGTGACGGTCTGGAACCGGGTTACTACATGACTCAGATAGAGTTTGCCCGCGGACAGTATCAGACTGTCATAGATCACGGTCGCAGTCTGCTCGAACGCCGACAGGTGGCAGAGTTAGTACCCGGTACCGAACGGGTTGTAGGTTTGAGTTATTATAAGCTTGGTGATTATGACCCTGCACGCCAGTATCTGGAGAACTATATAGAACATACCGGTTCGTCAGCAACTGACGACGCGCGTTATGCTCTTGCAGTTATTGACTATAAAGAAGGACGTTATACACAGGCTGCGGAGACCTTCACACCGCTTACAGACCTCCAGAGTGACCTCGGACAGAGCGCCTATCTTTATCTCGGGCAATGCGCAGCCGCACAGGGTGACAGCAACGCCGCAGCTATGGCCTTTGAGAAAGCCACACGCATGAGCTATGACCGTAATGTCAGCGAAGCTGCCTTATATAATTATGTGGCCTCGCGCACACACGGCGGACAGATACCGTTCTCTTCATCAGTCGAACTGCTTGAGAATTTCCTTAAAAGCTATCCTAATTCGGAATATGCTCCACGTGTAGAGGAATTTCTTGCAACGGCTTATTATAACGAACGGGATTACCGGCGTGCCCTCAGTAGTATAGAACACATTAAGAAACCTTCAGCCTCAGTATTAGCTGCCAAACAGAAAGTACTGTTTGAATTAGGTGTCGAAGAATTATCGAATGGCAACGCCGCCTCGGCAGCCGGTTATCTGCGTCAGGCGGCTGACTCAAAGAGCGATGCCGCCATAGCTACAGATGCCTCACTATGGCTTGGGGATGCACTTTACGCCACAGGTAATTACCGTGACGCTGAAAACGCTTACCGACGCTATCTCAACGGACGCGGCAATGCCGACAACAAAGCTTTAGCACGTTACGACCTTGCCTACGCTCTCTATAAGCAGGAAAAATTCGCCGAGGCAGCACGACAATTCCGTGAGGTAAGCTCTGATTCAGCCCTGCCGGAAGCACAGCGCACAGATGCTATGGTACGTCTTGCTGACTGTCTGTATTATACGGGTGATTATCGCGGAGCTACTGATCAATACACGCGTGCAATCGACAGTAATGCACAGACTGCTGATTACGCTATGTTCCGGCGTGCCATAATGTATGGCCATGCCGGCGATATCAACCGCAAACTCAGCGAACTCAGTCTGTTGGCTCAACAATATCCCGCTTCACGCTGGCTGCCTGATGCCATTCTCGAACAGGGTGAGACATACGCAGCTCTCGGACAAACCTCAAAAGCTGCAGAAACATTTGCCCGTCTTGACCGTGACTACAGTACCACCCCTCAGAACCGTCAGGGTATGTTACAGATGGCTATAGCCTATATGAAGGAGGGGCGCACCGCCGAAGCCGAACAGGCTTACCGACGTGTCATTTCTACATGGCCTACGAGCCAGGAAGCCGCTTTAGCCAATGAAGACCTGCGGCGTCACTATGCCGCTACGGGTGAACTTAACGAATATGCCGAATATCTTGCCGGTATCGACGGTGCACCCCGTCTCGATCCTGATCAGATGGAACGTCTGGCGTTCGATGCTGCCGAGAGTGCGCTGGCCGATAACATAAAAGCTACAACCGGCCTCGAACGCTATGTAGAACAGTATCCCGACGGACAGAATCTGGCACAGGCTCTCTATGACCTTGCCGAAGCCGAACAGGAAAACGGACTCTATACACGTGCAATCGGCCATATCGACATGTTGTTGGAACGACGTGCCGATTCGCGACAGGTGCCCGGTGCATTACTGCTCAAAGCCAATATAATGGAAAATCGTCTCGGAGCGCCACGTGCCGAAATAGCAGAAGTCTACCGTCAGCTTGAACGCCGCGGAGGTGCTGATTTCGCACCGGAGGCATACGCCGGCATAATGCGTTACAGTGATGATCCGTCCGAACGTATGACTTACGCCCAGCGTGTACGTCAGACCGGCGGCCTCAGTGCTGACCAGATGGATGAGGCCCTTTACTTTGAAGCTGAAGGTATGATGGATTCGGGCCATGCTGCTGAAGGAGCCGAGATATACGAACGTCTTGCTTCCAACCCGATGAGTGAAAGCGGCGCAAAGGCTGCTGTCACCTTAGGTGAATACTGGCTGAAGGAGGGACAACCTGCCAAAGCGGAAAAGATACTGACAGCCTTTACAGATGCCGGTACTCCGCATCAGTATTGGCTGGCACGCGGTTTCATAGCTCTTGCTGACAGCTACCACGCACAGAAGAAGACGTATCTGGGCATCGAATACCTCAAGAGTCTGCAGGAGAATTATCCCGGTGATGACCTTGACATACATGACATGATAGCGCAACGACTTAAAGCATGGAAATGATGAAAACCACTCTTATGGCTGCCGGCATTGCTCTGGCTGCCGCCATACCCAAGGGCGCAAACGCCCAGCTGCACGAGTCGGTGAGTGTCGACGGTACATACGTGCCCGACATCATTATGCTCGACCGTCTCGCGGCCTTTCCTTCACGTGTGGCGCTGACCATGACTTCGACGCCGCTACCATACGATCTGAACGGTGTGCCGGCTTCATTCATACCTTCACTGCCGGCAATGCCTGCCACCGGCTGGCGTACCACACGGACACTACCCACTACACGTGGTTATATAGATTTAGGTGCCGGCTCGTGGCTCAATTCGACACTGAGTGCGGGGTATCGTATTGTTGATACGTCTGACTGCAAAGCCGGAATACGGCTGCAGCATAACTCCACTTCGCTGTGGCGTCCTCATATCTCGGATATTACCGAAAATATACATCGCAAACGTTATGACGAAAATATAGGTGTCTATCTCACCGAACGCTTCAGCAATTACGGTACTCTCGAAGCGGCCCTCGACTGGCATTACGGCTATTTTAACTATTATGGCTATCGGCCTATAGCAGCCTTTAATGATATAGAGAAAGCTCCGACACAGACACTTAATGATGTTTCGTTACGTTTCGGCTGGAATTCACGTCCGCAGTCTGATGCTCTGCAATGGCATGCCAGCGCTGACATGCGTCATTTCGCCTATCGTGCTCTGCCGTTACCTGTGAGTGACAGTTTTGCACAGTCACTTCAGATGGCTGACGGATATGAAGAGTTTAAGGGTGACCGTGAGACACATGTACAGATACGCGGCGGCATAGCTATGCCGTGGGATGAAGATACATCGACGGCAGCCCTCGACGCAAGATTCGATATAGTAGGTTACGCCGAGCGTGAAGCAATCGAGCTGCCATTAGTCGGAATCGGTGCGTCACCTGACACCTATGCCATGCTGACATTAAGTCCGTGGTACCGTTTCAGCCGCGGACTGCTGCATATAAAAGCCGGTGTAGATGTAGATCTTGCTTTCAATGCCGACGGTTCCGAGCCGGATAGTCACTATTCACTGGTACATGTAGCTCCGGCCATAATGCTTGACTGGCGTAGCAACGCCGTAGGCCTGTATGCCCATCTGACCGGAGGTTCGCAGCTACAGACTTTGGCTTCGGGTTATGAACTGGATTACTATCAGTTACCGGCCATTGTCAGCACACAGCCTGTACACACACCACTTGATGCCCGTTTCGGTATGCTGTTCGGACCGTTCTCCGGTTTCTCGGCCGGAGCGGAAGTAGCATACCGTATTGACCGTCATCGCCGTGACGGAGGTTGGTATCAGATAATACTTAATCAGGGTGTTATACCTGTAGCCGGTCTTGATACAGAAGGACGCACTCCCTATCTCGGCACTACTATGTCCGAAATGACTGTAAAGGGTTTCAGTGCCGGACTTGACCTTGCCTACAACGGCGGTGATGTGTTCAATATCCACGGACAGGTACACTATCAGCCCCAGAAAGGTACTACAGGTTACTTCAACGGACTTGACCGTCCGCGTATAACAGCATGTATCGAAGCCGAAGTCAATCCGTGGAGTACGCTTCGTCTGGGCGTACAGTATGATTATCGTGGTGTGCGCAATATCTATTCGCTTTATCCCGAGCCAACTAATACACCCGGTGGTACTACGGTAATTATTAATAATGTCGAACACAAACCGGCTGCAATGCGTCTGCCAGACATCACCGAGCTAAGTTTTAAGGCACGTTATGCCTTTACTCCCGCTGTGAGCATCTGGCTGCAGGCCGATAATCTGCTTAACCGCCGCCATATTCTTCTGCCCGGCCTGCCTACCGAAGGTGTAAGTGTGACGGGCGGAGTGCAGTGGTTATTCTGAGATACTGAAATCGACAAAACAAAATCGCCTTCGGCAAGGTTAGATAGATAGACAGGGAGACGTCACCGGCGTCTCCCTCTAAGACATTGATTAAAATTAGCTCACCAATAACAGGTAGTTTATTATGAGTCAGCCTAAATTGACATTGACATATCTTAACGAGGACGATCGGGTATATGGTCTGGCCGGAATGGCCATATCGCTCGCCGCTCTCAATGCTCTTGACCGTGTGGCCGAAGTGTCGCTTGACAGCGACGGACCTATGGTATCTTTCTCTCATGCATACTATTTCTCCGGGTCACCCTCAATATCTCCCAAATCGACATGGGATAATCTGGTGCAGAATTTTCATATCACCTCGGCTATGGTGATTTCAAACGTTCTGGCTCGTTCGCTGGTACGTTTGCACAGCGAAGTGCCTGCCGAACTGTTAGTTGAGATACGTCACCAGATGGATGCCGAAGGCCAGGATACATGTTCGCTTGAACTTGACGAGATAGCGGCTCTTTATGATAAGACACTGCGTTATTCACGCCGCATTTTCAACAATCCGCGTCTGCACCCGGCTATTAATGCCTTTGCACGTACACTGGCACGCCGCCGCGTCATGTCGGGCATGGAATTACGCGATGAACTTCATCAGCTACAGCTTATCTAAGGGCTATTGTTTCACGGACCTATAACCCCTAACTAATAATCAGCAACACCTCCCCAATCATGAACACAAAATTTATTGCTTCTCTCTTCGGCGCCGCTATAATAGCCGGTGCCATGACTTCGTGTGAAGACGGCAACATCAAAAAACTTAAGACCGATGTAGCTCTCGTCAATGCTTCGGCTCCGTTGTCTGCAGGCGTTATAGGCAATTTCTCAAAGGTAGTGTATGATGCCGATAACAATACTGTCGACTTCAGGTTGCAATCTACCGCTGCAAGCATTGATTCAGCTTTTGCCGTCAGTCACACCGACCTTTGCCGTCCTCTCATAAAACTGGCTCTCAATCGCGGTGAACAGGCTGAAGTATTGCATCAGATGAGTCTGGCTGATGCTACCGCACGTATAAGCTATGGTAATAGCGAACTTATGACAATACCGGCCGACACTATAAAGGCTATGCTGGCTGCTCCGCTTACCGGCCGTGAGGCGGCTCTGACAGAGCTGAGCGGTTATGCCGCTCTTTTCACCAGCCGTTGTCCGCAGACTGTAACCACCGGTGCTGAACTTACCGGTGTGACTCTTAACGATAGCGTTATGGTATATCAGGTCAGCATGGATGGCAAACAGCTTAGTGCCGCACGTCTTAAGAACACAATAGCGGAAATGCGTCACACTCTCTGGAACGTTATGAAGGCTGAAGCCGGCACCACACAAGGTCGTGATTACTATAAACTTCTATTCGACAATAACCTTGGTGTTGAGTACCGCTTCGCGGGTCAGAACGGCGAACCCATGAAGCTTATTTTCCCCTATAAGGAAATCTATTTCCTCAGCAAGTAAACCACAGATTATATAGACCTTTTATCGGAGGCTGTTGCAAAATATCCTCTTTGTAGGGACAAATCCTTTGGCATAAATAATTGATTCTCAATTTAATATATTACATATATGTCCTTACAAATATTATGTCATCGAGTTTTGTAACAGTCTCCGATTTTATATTAGCATCATAAGTTTTAGCAGCTTATTTAAATGACAATAGCCATTTTGCAAGAGGAATAATACTAATTGTCAAGTCGGGGGTTTCAATAGTTTGTTCTTCTGAATAGGTAATAATCTCAGCTTCTTTAAGTCCGTAAAGTCTGTGGAAAGTAGTAAGTGCTCTTATTTCACGTCGGAGTGTTTCGGAATCTTTTATACTATAACATGCTTGAATACCCTTTCTTAGCATAGGCAGATAGAAATCTATTTCTACCTCTTTATTGTAAAAATACGTTTTATATCTCTCATCTTCCATACTTTGTTTATACAGGGTAACGGCACATAAATTCTCCATTAAAGCTGTCTCACTATTTGTCAGAAAGATATTAAGTAATCCGTTATCAATGAAATAATGTTTTCTTACAGTATTACGTTCTACGAATTTAGATGCGTAGTTCTTCAGCGAGAATAAAAGACACGCATCTTTACAATAGCTTATATACTCTGTGACGGATGCTACATTGGTGGATTGGCCGGTTGCCTTCACCATGGCAGCAAGTCGGTTG
>CAMWKC010000056.1 GCA_947174735.1 uncultured Porphyromonadaceae bacterium | reverse complement strand
GAGTATGACCGACTTACACGTGATTTAGCTATATGTCAGACAACTATAACTCAGTTAAAGGAGACTATAGAACGACTGAAACATGAACTTGAAAACGATTTACCTTACCGAGAACTTATCACCGAGACTGAAAAAGCATGTAAGATCTGCGGTATAGAGTTACACAACGAATTCGCTTTGTCAGAACTGACTAAACTTGAACATACTCTTAAAGCAACTGATAAAGCTGACCGTCTACTTCTTAACGAAGCTGAGAAAACGGAAAAACAGCTCAGAACTTTTAAAAACAGGACTGAGTTATTACGCAACGTAGTAGCTCAGGCAGAAGCATCTAACACTCTTCTGGCACTTGAGCGTGATACTCTGCATGAAGTCACTGTACTGATGCCGGAGTGGGAACAAGTCAATGCTACCGGTTCGCTTTCACCTACACATCTGGTCGAAAATACCTCTACCCTGATAGGCAAAATCAGGAGCACTTTGGAACTTATAGATATACAAAAAAATCAGCTACAACAGAACGAATGTGACCTACATGAATGGACTGAAGCCAATCCGCTGATTACTCCTACACGACTCGAATATCTGAAATCATTATCAACACCTACTCTCGACCGGATAAGAGACAGCATCAAGAACAGTTACGATAATGTCAGTAATGCCAAGGCCCAACTGGCTACTATCGAACATCAGCTTGCTGAAGCGATGACAGAACAACCGGAAAACGAGGCTGCTGAAATGAGTTCAGAAAGGCTCACAGCCGAAATCGAGATTCATGACCGTGAAATTAATATCATCGGCCAACAGATAGGTGCTCTACAACAACGTATGAAAGATGACCGTGCCAAACGTGACTCACTGGCCGGACAACAGAAGGAAATCGAACGTCTGTATCACGAATGGATGCGCTGGCACAGTCTCAATGAACTTATAGGAGATGCCAACGGTAAAAAATTCCGCCTTATAGCACAGAGTTATGTGCTTGATACACTCATACAACATGCCAATCTCTATATGACGGCGCTTACCGAGCGCTACACACTTGAGGTGACACCAGGCACTTTCATCATATCTATTGTAGACGCATGGCAAGGCTACACACGGCGCGTAGCTTCTACACTGTCAGGCGGAGAAAGTTTTCTGGTGTCGCTTGCCCTGGCCCTGGCCCTATCCGACATAGGCAACCGACTTGCTGTAGACACACTTTTTATTGATGAAGGTTTTGGTTCGCTCAGCGGCGAAGCTCTGCGTATGGCTATAGATACTCTACGCACTCTGCATAACTCTTCAGGCAGGAAAGTAGGTATTATAAGTCATGTCGAAGCCTTACGCGAACGTATCAGCCCACAGGTGCGGGTATCCCAGCCGGACGGAAGTTCCAGCAGTATCATCGAAATAGGTTCTAACTTCTGAATTACGTAAAGTATGCCCAATATCATACATATCGACTCACTTGAGTATCCGGGGACTGAGGTCTACTGCAAGCTTACTGAAGCACAGCTACGCTCACGTCTCGATGCTGACAAAGCGGTATTTATAGCCGAGTCACCTAAGGTTATAGATGTGGCACTTCGTGCCGGTTATAGTCCTGTATCGCTTTTGTGTGAGCAGCGACACATTGCCGGCGATGCAGCCGATATAATAAAACGATGCGGAGAGATACCGGTGTTTACAGGCAGCCGTGAGCTTCTGCAGACCCTTACCGGATATACCCTGACACGTGGTGTTCTATGTGCTATGCGTCGTCCTTGTGCTCCCGAGCTTGCTGATATTGTAAAAACTGCACAACGTGTAGCTGTCATTGATAGCGTTACGGATACGACCAATATAGGAGCCATCTTTCGTTCAGCAGCAGCTTTAGGTATTGACGCGGTTTGTCTCACACGTACATCATGTGACCCGCTGAACCGTAGGGCTGTGCGTGTATCGATGGGCTCAGTATTTCTGGTACCCTGGACATGGATTGATTCTCCCGGCGAGTTACAGTCTTTCGGATTCAGAACCGTGGCAATGGCATTGACTGATGATTCGGTTGCTATTGATGACCCGTTGTTATCCTCTCAGCCCAGGCTGGCAATAATACTCGGTACAGAAGGTGACGGCCTCAGACGAGAAGTTATAGATGAAGCGGATTTCGTAGCCCGTATACCTATGGCTCACGGAGTTGATTCACTCAATGTGGCAGCAGCCTCGGCAGTGGCTTTCTGGCAACTTCGTATTAAAACTAAATGAACGTTACATTAATAAAAAATGTTATATAGACGAATGGAAACATAATGCTTTCCATACATCAGATGTATAACATAATTTAGTTTAAGACTATGAAGAAATTACTCTACCTTCTGCTGCTGATTCCACTTGGTTTTCTCGCCTCATGTAGCAGCGACGACGATTATCCTTCGGTTGATGTCGAAGTGACTTTCAACAACGCCTCAGTTTACAAAAATGTGGTCTATGTCCTTGATGGTACTGATCTGACCATTGAGAATATCGGTATTAAATCTCTTAACGGTACCCAGGCTACTTTAGCAAACATAACATATTACTGGGACGGCATCTTTCAGCCTGAGCTGACTTTCGGCGAATACCCTCTTGTCATACCTACCGCAAATCAGACAATCGACACTCACTACCTTCAGTTTAACTGTAAGTTACTTGAAGTTGACAAATCCGTTCTCAACGGTACGTTTACCTATCCTGTCGTAATCCTCGATAATGAAGAAGAACTGCCTGCAGGAGCGCCGCAGGAATTCGGCAGTTATACAAGCGTAATCACAGTCAATCCGAAGTAATTATACTTCTTAGAAATACAAAAGTGTCCTTCGTGAAATCACGAAGGACACTTTTGTATTTCTTTATATCATAAGTCGTAAAAACAGTCAAGTAATCCGCGCCGGTAAGTACGTGAAATCTTTATTTCCGTAATACGGTTGAAAGGAGGCACCAGCTCACATTCGGTATCAGATATTTTTGCAAGATAACCTGCATTCACTATATAAGTCTTGTGTGTACGTACAAACTGTTCTGAAAGGCTAAGCAGGGTCTCAGCCGTAGTATGACGGCGCAGCACATAACGTTTCATATTTTTCAATATCACCTCCCACAGTTTACGCATCTGGTCATATTTAAAGTACACTATATCGGAAGGTGCCACAACAAGCCGTTCATTTGTAACCGTACTTACAGTCATAGAGCGCGGCGTACGTACAGATGCAGCAGTAGCAACAGGACGAATTTCACCCTTGCTGTGCAACTGCGGTGCACATCCGCCACGATGCAGCCGGTAACGTTCAAGTATCAGGGACAGCTCAGCGACATCGACAGGTTTAAGCAAAAAATCAAAAGCCTGCATACGCAAAGCATTAAGCATATAACGGGGATAAGCGGTATAAAATATAACTCTGGGTGTTTCTCCGTTCGGTACATCAAGTTCTTCAAGCAAATCCAACCCCGTGGTTTCATTAAGCTCGATATCAAGAAATACTAATTCCGGACGTAGCGTTTCGACCAGCCGACACCCGTCTTCTAAAGTAAAAGCCGTACCGCATACTTCTACCCAGTCGTATTTCTGAAGCATATCTTTAAGCACTGTAACCGCTATAGGATCATCATCAATTATGGTGACCCGTACCGGAGTCGTTTCTGCCACGGAATCACCGGCAATAAGGTCTGGCGGTTCGGTGCCTGAGGTTTGAGTCTGATTACTTGGGGAAGTCATAGGTAGTCAAATTTAAAGTTATTGGGAATAATCAATTGTGCCATATAGCCCGCCTGCTGAGGATTATCGGTCCACGGCTCAAGGCGATATATTATATGACGCGCTTGATGCTCATTAAGTATCTGCAAAGTCGTCATTATAATACGCAATCCTGTACGGGTCGAATCATTGCTCGGTCCGGCGTCCGGATTCATATTATTACACACTTCTATGACAATGCTGTCATCACGGGACACGGCCTTTATGACAAGCAGACGCTCCACATTGTTACCAAGCGAGGCAAACCCATGCTTAAAAGCATTCTCCACACATAACTGTAACGTCATCGAAGGCAGACGCACTTTGGCAGAATCTATGTCCGGAGCTATCGAAGTCGTATATTTCACTATGCCCCGGCTACCCTCGCTCTGTAAGGTCACATAGTCTTCGATAAAAGCCAGCTCATCTGCAAGTGTAGTAACAAGTTCATCAGTCATGAGTTGCTGACGCCGCAACAGGCGGACCAACCTCCTCAAACGGTCAGTAGAAGTAGTATCATCAGCAATAGCATGATTCAACGTATTATAAATAAAATGAGGACTAAGACGGTTGCGTGCGCTTTGCATACGCTGTTCAAGCAATTTACGGAGCATACCGCGTTCACGCTCACGTGCCAGACGTCGCGACATGGCTAATACTATCCCTAACAGCACTACCACAATTATAGCGGCTACCGCAAGAATAGTGTTCAGCGTCAGTTTCTGCTGACGCTCATGAAGATCATTACGCAAACTTTTTATCTCGGCGTCGCGTTCGTAACGTTGCCGGAGCGTACGGTTATACATCTGTATTCTCTGATTACGTAGGCTGTCGTCCAGAGTTCTGTATTGCAACTGGGCTATATAAGCTTTATGCCACTGACCGGTACGCGCGTAATATTCCTGCCGCATCTCCAGATCCGCCAGTCTCTGTTCGGGTCGTGTCGGTTTATCACGCGAAGTATCGGCAAGCTGAGCCTCAACTTTTGCATAAGCTCCGGTCTGTATATTATAGCCTGTATAAAGAGTACCTATATAGTGTGACACGTATGGGTTCGGCTGCACATCGGTGAAATAGTGCAGTGTCTGGTCAAGCAGCCGGCGGGCCGTATCGGTGGCATTAAGTCGTAGATACACATCTGCCATATTGACACGATTAAAATTACGTTCCCACTCCATCTCTTTATTACCGGCCAATACACTGTCAAGGCGTTGCAGAGTATGTTCCGAGTCAGTATAAGCTCTTCTGAAGTAATAACTGTTACTCAAAGCTGTCAGATAAGAAAAGCGATCATGCAGCGGCAGTTCATCCCAGATACTTTCGATTTCCTGCCATATCGGTGGCTGGCTCTCAAAGTCTCGTAACTCAGTATAGGCAGCAGCCATACCCAAATTAAGAGCCAGACGATCCCAGGGAGTATCACCTAACGAATCCGAAAGATGACGTGCCCGTTCGAAATAATCGAGCGAACGGTCAAGCTGGCCGGATATTTTCAGGGCATCAGCAGTATTGGCTAATATCTGTTGTCGCAAAGCCGGTTCCTGACCGGGAGCAAGATAACTTAAAGCACGTTCATAACTTGCCAATGCCGTGTCAGGCAGGTAATCGTACTGCATGTATGAAGCACCTCGGACCATGTGGGTGCGCGCTGCCAGATAACGCTGACGCTGGGTCAGAGGCTGAGGAAGACAGGCTAAATAATGTAAAACGAGATTAAGGTCCGTGTACATGCTGTCCGTACGTGTCATATAGAATTCCGCTATAGCCTTCAGCAGTGTCTGGCTGTAATACTCGTCACTGTCGGCCGTCAGAGGTCGCTCACGCTCTATAGTCTCCAAAGCCCAGCTATAATGTCCTTTCAGAATACTGTCGCTCAGCGCACGTTCCAGAGGTGTAAGAGCAGAGTCAGAAAGTCTATCGTGGCAGCCTGTCGGTAACAAGGACAGGAGCAACGACAGGAATACGACAAATATACGCGTAAAAGCAAAATAAAAGTTTCTGATTCGCTTCATGCTGTAGCCGTAGAATTCAAACAGTTTAAAAACGACTATGTTTAGGGTGTGCAAATATAGTCTTTTTTACGCAATTAACCATTTATACCAGTAATTTCACAAAGTAAATATTCTAATCACAAAGTGCCATTTTATACGTGTTAGATACTTATTTTATCCTCTTAGTTTACCGGAGGCTATGAACCGGTTTAGCTTATAAATATATACTCTGCTAATAATAAGCATATTAATTGTTTTAAATATTAAATTAATTTTTTTATATCGTTCATATATTTTTTTAGTCTGATTTAACTGGAAACAACGATTTTTAAAGATTATATGTCCGAAAACTTGTAATCATCGATTATTAGCACTAAATTTGTATTTCATTTTACCGCTACAGGTCTGCCGGTCTTTTTTCATAAGTCTGCTTTTTCCGTACAGACTTAGACCGTATCCCCTCTGCGGTGCTTAATATATTCATTTCTCACCATTTTCAATCATGGCTAACTACCCCAATATTCTCGAGCGCTGTGAGGACTGGCTGACCGATAACGGTTTACGTCCCCATATAGATGAAGACAATGATCTTGTTTTCAAGTATCAGATGCTCAATTTCGTCATTATCTGGTCAGAAGAAGATCCGGCTTTCCTGCGCATACTGTTACCTGTAATCTGGAGTATTGATAATGAGGCCGAGGCCCAGCAGGTACTTGTAGCATGCAACAAGGTAAATCTGAATCGTAAGGTCATTAAGACCTTCACCACCAACAACAATACTTTCATGTCGGTGGAACTGCTTGTGCAGGAGGATTTCGATCCGGCACAGATACTCGAACGGTCGCTTGAGATGCTGACACAGGGCTATCAGTACTTCGCACAGGAAATGCGTGGCCAGCAGAATTGACTGTTTTGTCCGAACTGACTGTAAAGACGGCCTGCTTTGAATGTCAGGTCAGGCCGTCTTACTTTATCTCTCTCCTTATTTAACACCTTGCCTTCTCTGCTCTTTTCTATTTATATAACCATTATTCAATCTTTTAACGTCTATGATGAGCAAAAACCTACTTATCACAGCAGCTTTTATAGCGGGCATATCAGTCCCGGCTGCTGCTCAGGCTATTCTTGACGTTTCCACACTGTCACAGCCGCGCAATGAAATCTTCCGTTTTGCGCCTACATTCCGTGGAGAACGTGCCATGCCCGCAAGAGGCGGACATTCCTTGCGTCCGGTATCACCTGCCACCCCGGCCCGGATAGCTCCTGATCCTGACTACGTTCTGGATAAAGCCGACAATTTCGGCTATCTTTATGCTCCCAACAATGATGTTTGGTATTATACTCTTAATTATGATTACGAGTATATTCAGCAGGAGTACTTTACCCAGAAGATCATTAAGGGCTGGCATTACAGAATATATGACGCTACCTTTAACGAAATAGCTGATATCGATGGTACAATCGAACTTAGCGAAGGTGAAACCGGTATAGCCGGAGTCGACCTTGGTCCGGATGTGACTCAGAAGTTCTTCAACTATGATAACTATTATGAGTTCATGGTAATGGTAGCTACAAATACCGAAGACTATGTAAATAACTACCGTACTTTGGTCTACTCGTCTGATCCGGATAAAAAAGACCCTATCGCAGAAATGGAAGGCTATTATGTTTCAGCAGTTAATGCGCCTGCTGATAAATATAGTGAAGACTTCTACATCACCTTCCTGAACGAAACTGAAGCCGAACAGACTGACATTTATGGTGTGCAAAATGTCATGGACTACAAGCTTTCGCTTTATACGAAGAGCGGATACAATGAATGTCCGCAGCTGCTACGCGAATTCCGCGTGCCGGCTATCTTGCTGAGTGCTCCTGACGCACCTTTCTTCCTGGCCGAAGTACATAAGGGTAAACCTTACATCGCACTCTCTAAGCTTAAATACAGTTTCTACGAGAACCCCTGGGATTACACTAACGAAAATCTGACTCCTGACAATACTTTCGATATAACACTCTATTCAGCAGACAAATGGAGCGGACTTACCGAATTAAGCACAACTTCCATTCCTGTGCCGGGACAGTTACCGGGTAATCCTTTTACATTCCTGAGTCTGGGAACATTCAGTGGTGTCGAAGACCTTAGTTTCAACCGTTATACCTCAGGTGATACACCGGCTTATATCATCACATACGACCACTATCTTAGCACAGATACCGACATTTATGATTATATGGTCTATGATGTCGAAGGCAATCTTATGCACACTATAGCAGAAGGTGTAAGCGGTGGTATTTTTATGACTGATATAAAAGGAATTGCTCCGCAAGTCATGTTTGCCAAAGGCATAGGTACAGAAGAAGTGACTCTTGAATTTATCGATCTCGTCACATGCGAGACTGTTATGAGTCTACCTCAGTATTATGAGGGTCTTCCTCTTACAGCCCAAATAGACCGCACACCGTTTGAAAATTCTTATATATACGCTGTGAGTCTCGGTAATGCTTATGAAGATGCTGAGGGTAACGTCATTCACTCTATAGCATGGCTAAGTGCCGATGGCACTCCTATACGTGTAGACGAAATCAATCTTGGTAAAAATGTGGCTTACGCACAGGTTTATATCAATGGTCTGGCACTATCACCGTACGCTATCAACACTGATTCCAAATATGAATACATGTTTCTTGTTAAACGTTTCATAGGTCAGGCATCAGCTACACAGGAAGAGCTTGTAATCATTAATACAGACAGTCAGGTTCTGCTGACATGCGAGCCAAGTGACGAATATGGTGTCATAAGCAGTGTAAATCCTATTGAACTCGGTACTTCTCAGGCCTCACTCGATGTTATCTATGTCAATTATGATACAGACAATCTTTCTGCTCTGATTTACGATTTACCTTTCAACCGCTTTGTAGGTGGCGACGGTACCGCAGACAATCCTTATCTTATAGCTACCGCAGGCGATCTGCAACAGATGGTACATGATCCGGAAGCGCACTATCTTATCGTAAATGATATTGATGCCCGCGGTTTTAACTTTACCACTATTCCTCAACTGTTTACAGGTTCACTTGATGGTGGTGGTCATGTTATCGACGGTCTTAATGTAGGGTCAGGCAGTTTATTTGCTCAGCTCGAACCGGGGTCAGAGGTACACGACATTATATTTACCGATCCTGTTGCCGAACCGGGTTCTGTAGCTTTCATCGCTAAAGAAGCAAGAGGTGCTAAAATTTACGGTCTGACTATCAAACGTCTTACATATTCTGATCCTAATGAAGATACCTATGGCGATTTCGGTACTATCGCCTATCGTGCTTCAAACGAAACGGAAATATCGCTTTGTGCCGTACTTGATGCTTCGCTTACACTACCCGACTATAGTATAGGAGGTATCGTAACCAGCTTGCGTACTTCGGCTACTATAAATGCCTGTGTATTCAGTGGCACTATCTTTGGCGGTTCATCTGTAGGTGGAATAGTAGCTGATGACTATAATGCCGGTGGAGTGACCAACTGTCATGTAAACGCCGATATAACTGCTAAGAATACAATCGGTGGTATCATAGGTTCATCAAACCGAGGAGTGATATACAACTGCCATGTGCAAGGCACTATCACCGCTACCGAACCTGCACGCCGAGGCGGTCTTAAGACAGGTGGTATAGCCGGCGAACTTGACCCGGCTCCGACTTCTTACTCAAAAGTTGCACACCGTGCCCCGGATTATTCCAATGCTGTTATCGCCGGCTGCTATGTAAGCCTTTCCGAACTTACAGGACCGGAACTGGATGAAGGAGAATATGCTGGCCAGAATGACACTATGCACCGCATCGTAGGTAAAAGTCGTGCCAATGAAGAGCCGGATATAATTGACTATGACGAGGACGGTAAGCCTATCTACGATAATTCGCGTTCACCTGAAAGAGCCTTGCGTGATAACTACGTCATATCTACTCTGGAACCTATAAGCACAACTATAGGCGGAAATAATGCTAATTCAACTGAGGGTGCTTCAGTTGCCTGGGAAGACCTCGACATCGACTTCTTCGAGAATTTAGGATTTGTCTATGGTAATTCTGCTCTTGCTCCGTGGGCACTTGACAGTTTCCGTTCTCCCGCGCTTTACATCGAAAAGGGCACACTCCAGTTTACTCCTGATGTAGTTGAGGTTGAAACCGGCGAACCGTTCTATCTGGCTTTGACTGCCGTCGGTGAAAAAGCAATCGATCTTGACACCGTGCTCTCTGATTTCCTCTGCGAAACTTCGGACGACAGCAATATTTACCTAACAGGTGAAGCATATACCGAAGGTAACACTCTTTACATACAGTTTGTATGCGAGTCAGAAGGTACCTACACCGTTACTGCCGGATTCAATGGTATGACAGCTACCGCTACAGTCAATGCTAAAGTCTCAGGAATTGCTCCTGTACTTGCTAATGACAAAGCACTCGCTTTCGATGGAGTTACTGTAAAAGCGACTAAGGCTGATATAACCGTGAGCATATTCACAGTTGCCGGTACTAAAGTTGCGGAAGGTCACGGACAGGTATCTGTCGCCGGTCTTCCAGCCGGAGTCTACGTAGCCCGCACAGAAAATGGCTCTCTGAAGTTCATCGTGAAATAAGCAGCCCCCTACTGTCTCAACCTGTTGAAAAACAACTTATGCTGAAAAGCAGCCATTGAAAAATAAACCCTGCTGAAAAGTGGACCTTGATAACTAAGTAAACCCTGCTGACTAAGCAGCTTTGAAAGATTGCGGCGGCGATAGGCTTGACCTATCGCCGCCGCAATCTTTCAAAATCAACAGCTCATAAGCTATAAGATTTATAAGATTTATAAGATGAAGTTGTTTAAACTTATTTCTATAAGTTAATAAAACAATAAAATAATTAAA
>CAMWKC010000055.1 GCA_947174735.1 uncultured Porphyromonadaceae bacterium | reverse complement strand
GTCCTCTCACTGCTTTTCTCTGATTACCATTATACTATTCACAACATACTATCTATTACCACCTCACTCAATGAAAGCACTCACCTACCCTGCCTCAGAGAAGATATATCTTTCCGGCAAACTCTACCCCGAATTACGCGTAGCTATGCGTCGTGTTTCACAGCACCCCACAGTCACCATAACCGATGGTCAACGCCACGAACGTCCTAATGCTCCTGTCACGCTCTATGACACAAGCGGACCTTATACAGATCCTGCTTATACATACGACATAAAAGCCGGTCTCCCACGACATCGCGAGAGTCAGATAGAAAATCGCGGTGACACCATGCAGCTCGACCGGCTTTCGAGTGACTACGGACGTATGCGCGAAGCAGATACCTCTCTCGACACAATCCGTTTCCCGAAACGGCACCGGCCCCGTGTAGCACTTCCCGGCAAACGTGTCACACAGATGCACTATGCCCGCAAAGGCATAATAACTCCCGAAATGGAATACGTAGCCATACGCGAGAACCTCGATAATGAAGCCCGTGGTATCATGTCTTATATCACACCAGAGTTTGTACGCGATGAAATAGCTGCCGGACGTGCCGTAATAGCTGCAAATATTAACCATCCCGAAGCTGAACCCATGATAATAGGGCGTGCTTTCAGTGTAAAGATAAATACCAACATCGGTAATTCCGCACTCTCGTCAGGTATGGAAGAGGAAGTGGAAAAAGCAGTGTGGAGCTGTTACTGGGGCGGCGACACACTCATGGATCTCAGCACAGGCGACAATATACACGAAACACGCGAATGGATAGTTCGCAATTGTCCTGTACCTGTCGGTACAGTACCTATCTATCAGGCTCTTGAAAAAGTCGGCGGCCGTGTGGCTGATCTCACATGGGAGATTTATCGTGATACTCTGATAGAACAGTGTGAGCAGGGAGTAGATTATTTTACCATACATGCAGGGGTGCGCCGCGAACATGCCGCTCTTATCGAGTCACGTCTGACAGGCTGTGTGTCACGAGGAGGGTCAATCATGACTCAATGGTGCGTTATACACAATGCAGAAAACTTCCTTTATACTCACTTTGACGAAATATGCGAAATACTGAACCGATATGATGTGGCAATATCATTAGGTGACGGTATGCGTCCCGGGTCAATCAACGATGCCAACGACCGCAGTCAGTTTCTTGAACTTGATATCCTCGGTGAATTAGCACAACGCGCCTGGGAACATGACGTACAGGTAATGATAGAAGGTCCGGGGCATGTACCTATGCACAAGATAGCAGAAAATATGGAGCGGGAACTGCATTCGTGTCATGAAGCACCGTTCTACACACTCGGGCCTCTCACAACCGATGTAGCGCCGGGTTATGACCATATCACTTCGGCGATAGGAGCCGCTAATATCGCTGCTCTCGGTACAGCGATGCTCTGTTATGTGACTCCTAAAGAACATCTGTCGCTACCGACGCTTGAAGACGTGCGTGAAGGAGTAATAACCTATAAAATAGCTGCCCATGCCGCTGATATAGCCAAGGGGTATCCGGGTGCTGAAGTACGTGATTACGCTCTGTCGTTGGCTCGGTATGAATTCCGCTGGAAAGACCAGTTTGCTCTTGCGCTTGACCCTGAACGTGCACGTAGTTATTATCTTGAATCACGCCGTAACGCACCGGACGCTGATGACCGTTTCTGTACTATGTGCGGTCCTAACTTCTGTGCCATGCGTATATCCCAAAATATAGCCGGCCAATGCGACAGATAAATGATACTGTAAGCGGTGAAGGTTTTGCCGACATTTTAGCCACTCTTGACTGGAACACTACGGCAGCGCGCCTAAACGCTATTACTGAGACCGATGTGCGTCGTGTACTTGCCAAGGCGGTTGCCGGACGACAGTTAGATACTGATGATTTCATGATACTTGTATCTGAAGCAGCTGCTCCGTATCTGGAACAGATGGCACAGTTAGCTCATCATTTTACTCTCGAGCGGTTCGGACGCACTATCTCAATGTACATACCGATGTATGTGTCTAATGCCTGCACCAACAAGTGTGTCTACTGCGGCTTTAATCATGACAACCACATAAACCGTACCATTCTGACTATGGAACAGGTAGAGACCGAGTGTAAGGCGATAAAAGCACTTGGTCCTTTCGAAAACCTGCTTATAGTCAGCGGTGAATATCCTGCTCTGTGCGGTGTGAATTACTTTCGCGATGTGCTTGAGACATGTCGTCCTTATTTCCATAATCTCACTATGGAGGTACAGCCGATGCGTCAACAGGAGTATGAACAGCTTATCAAGGTCGGTCTGAATGGTGTTGTATGTTTTCAGGAGACTTATTGCGAAACAGCTTACAGGGAGTGTCACCCACGCGGTATGAAGTCAATATTCCGTTGGCGCCTGAACGGTTATGACCGTATGGGCCGTGCCGGACTACATAAGATCGGTATGGGTATTTTGTTAGGTCTGCAACCTGACTGGCGTACCGATGCCGTCATGATGGCCACTCATCTGCGCTATCTGCAACGCCATTACTGGCGTACGCGTTACAGTATAAATCTGCCGCGTCTATGTCCGTCGGAAAGTGGATTTCAGCCGCGGGCCGTAGTGTCTGACCGACAGTTGGCACAACTTACAGTAGCTTTTCGCCTGTTTGACCATGATGTCGATATAAGCTATTCAACACGTGAGAGTGATAACTTCAGACGTAACATGATGCCCTTAGGAGTAACTTCTATGAGTGCCGGAAGCCGTACTGAGCCCGGAGGTTATGCTTCAACACCTGAAGCACTCGAACAATTTGCGATAACTGACAGCCGTAGTCCTCAGGCTGTAGCAGCCGACATACGTGCCGGAGGTTATGAGCCTGTGTGGAAAGACTGGGATTCAATTTTTGACTGATTATGGTTTCTAACCTTACTAACGAACAGTTAATACGTCATTCACGTACTATAGCCCTTCCCGAGATAGGCACCGAAGGTGTGATGCGGCTTATGAATGCTTCGGTTCTCATAGTCGGCGCCGGGGCTTTAGGCTGTATAACAGCTATGTATCTTGCGGCTGCCGGAATAGGACGTATAGGTATAGTAGATTTCGATACTGTAGGCCTAAGCAATCTGCAACGCCAGTTAGCTTATACAGAAGATGATCTCGGGAGGCCTAAAGTACAAGCACTTGAAACAAAATTACGTGCCGTAAACCCGGACGTCCGAATTGAATCCTATAACACTGTACTGACGCACGCCAATGCTTCCGAATTGTTGTCGCGCTATGATATTATCATCGAAGGCAGTGATAATCCGGCTACTAAATACCTTGTAAGTGACACGGCATATACTCTGCAACGACCTTGCATAATAGGCGGTGTACGCGGCTTTGTAGGTCAGATTACAACACAGTTGCCTGATGGACCTACCTACCGGGATTTCTTTCCTGACCTGCCTGAAGCCTGCGGCCTCACTCCCTGCTCTGCTACCGGTGTCCTAGGGCCGGTACCAGGTCTCATAGCCTCCCTACAAGCCACCGAGGCTATAAAACTCCTAACCGACACCGGGCACCCACTCACCGGACGCCTCCTGCAGATAGACACCCTGACTATGAGGCTGTCGGAGTTATCGGATTAATCGGAGCTGTCGGAACTGTCGGAGTTATCAGAACTGTCGGAGTTATCGGAATCGGAGCTATCAGAACTGTCGGAGTTATCGGAATAATCGATTATTCTGATAGTTCTGATAACTCAGATAGCTCCGATTCCGATAACTCCGATTAATCCGACTTACCCCGACTACCCCACCAAAAAAAGCTGTTCGGTCGGAATCCGACCGAACAGCTTTTATACATTATGACCGACTGTCCGCGTTAAGCGGCAGTGACCGGTAAGAGCGGCGATCACTCGGCAGCAGCGGGAGCCTCAGCAGGAGCTTCGGCAACGGCCTGGGGAGCTGCGGCAGCATCGTCAGTAGCTTTCTTGCCACCGCGACGCGAGCGACGAGTAGCCTTAGCCTTCTTGGCAGACTTGTCGGGCAGTGCGTTCTCGTTGAAGTCCACAAACTCGATCATACACATCTCGGCGTTGTCGCCCAGACGATGACCGGTCTTGAGGATGCGCAGGTATCCACCGGGACGGTCGGCGACTTTCTCGGCAACCACGCCGAAAAGTTCTTTAACAGCTTCCTTATTCTGAAGGTAGCTGAAGACGAGACGGCGGTTGGCGGTATCGTCGGTTTTTGAGCGTGTTATGATGGGTTCGGCAAAAACACGCAACGCCTTTGCCTTGGCCAAAGTCGTGAAGATGCGCTTATGCTGGATAAGAGCGATGGCAAGGTTCTGCAGCAGAGCGTCGCGATGCCCTTTCTTACGGCTGAGGTGGTTGAATTTCTTATTATGTCTCATCGTTGTTTAGTCTTTGTCTAATTTGTATTTAGAAATATCCATTCCAAAAGAGAGATTGTGGTTGCTGAGCAAAGTGTCAAGCTCGGAGAGCGACTTCTTACCAAAGTTGCGGAACTTCAACAGGTCATTTCTGTTGAAGACAACGAGCTCACCCAGTGTCTCGACTTCAGCACTCTTGAGGCAATTGAGCGCACGCACGGTCAGGCCCATATCGACCAGTTTGGTCTTGAGCAACTGACGCATGTGGAGTACGTCCTCATCAAATTCTTCCTCACCCTCTTCTACAGGTGCCTCAAGCGTGATTTTCTCATCGCTGAAGAGCATGAAGTGGTGTATCAGAATCTTGCTGGCCTCCTTAAGAGCGTCTTTTGGAAGTATGGAGCCGTCGGTAGTGACTTCAAGTACGAGTTTCTCGTAGTCGGTCTTCTGCTCCACGCGATAGTTCTCGACAGAGTACTTCACATTCTTGATAGGGGTATAGATCGAGTCAATGGCGATGACACTGGGATCAGCTCCGTCGAGCATCTCACGGTTTTCATCAGCAGGCACCCAACCGCGGCCTTTATTGATGGTGTACTCCATCTGGAAACTTGCCGAAGGATCGAGACGGCAAATAACGAGTTCAGGATTCAGAACCTCGAAACCTGAAAGCACTTTACCCAAGTCGCCGGCCTTCAACTCATTTGTACCCGAGACCGACAGCACACCCTTCTCGGTGTCGATGTCCTCGGCAAGTTGCTTGAAACGTACCTGCTTAAGGTTAAGAATGATATTGGTGACATCTTCCTTAACCCCGGGTATGGTATCAAGCTCATGTGCCACACCGTCGATACGGATGTTGCAGATGGCAAAACCACCCAGGCTCGACAGCAGTATGCGGCGCAGGGCGTTGCCTATGGTCTGGCCATAGCCGGGCTCAAGCGGACGGAATTCAAACTTTCCGAAACGCTCGGTATCCTCAAGCATTATGACCTTTTCGGGCTTTTGAAATGCTAAGATTGACATGGGTCTCTACGGTTTATTATTTAGAATACAACTCGACGATCAACTGTTCCTTGATAGTCTCGGGGATATCCTCGCGTGCGGGCATGTGCAGGAAGCGGCCGCCCTTAACGCTTTCGTCCCATTCAATCCAGGGATACTTGCTGTGGTTGAATCCTGCCAGGCAGTCGGCGATGACTTCAAGTGACTTCGACTTCTCGCGCACGGCTACAACGTCGCCGGGGCGTACATGATACGAAGGAATGTTGACAACGTCTCCGTTGACTGTGATGTGCTTATGCAGCACAAGCTGGCGGGCAGCCGGACGGCTGGGAGCCAGACCCAGACGGTAAACTACGTTATCGAGACGGCTCTCAAGCAGCTGCAGAAGAACCTCGCCGGTAATACCTTTGGTGCGTGCAGCCTTGTCAAAGAGGTTGCGGAACTGACGCTCAAGTACACCATAGGTGTATTTAGCTTTCTGCTTCTCTTTGAGCTGGACACCATACTCCGATGTCTTGCGGCGACGGTTAGCGCCGTGCTGGCCCGGGGGATAATTCTTTTTTGAGAGCACTTTATCCTCGCCGAAAATAGGCTCGCCAAACTTACGGGCGATTTTTGTCTTGGGACCTGTATATCTTGCCATTTTTCTTTGTCTGTTGGAATTTGTTGGTGTGGGCCGCCGGTGTAGCGTGACCCTGCGGATGATGCCTTAGCGCAGCCGCGACCATCGAGAGAAAAGCTTCTTTCCGAAATGACCCGTATCGTAGGTTATACCTTTCGAAAGGCATAAGGACGGGCAATGTCCGGAGATGGTCTTTTTCGCATTCAGCCTCACCACGGCAGGCGACATGACGTCGGCCCGCAGCGATATGAAGAAAATATATTTTGTCTTCTTGCTGTCTTTGCTACTGTCAACACTGGCGATGCCGATTACACCCTTCTTCTCTTGGGAGGACGGCAGCCATTGTGCGGCAGCGGAGTCACGTCGACGATTTCGACAACCTCGATACCGGCACCGTGTACGGTACGTATAGCCGACTCACGGCCGTTGCCCGGACCCTTCACATAAGCCTTAACCTTACGCAGGCCGAGATCATACGCTACCTTGGCGCAATCCTGAGCTGCCATCTGAGCAGCGTAGGGAGTATTCTTCTTTGAGCCACGAAAGCCCATTTTGCCTGCCGATGACCACGAGATAACCTGTCCCTCGCTGTTGGCCAGGCAGACGATAATATTATTGAAGGAGCTATGCACATGAAGCTGACCCATTGCGTCAACCTTGACATTTCTCTTCTTAGCTGCGACTGTCTTTTTTGCCATTGTTCTATATTATTTAGTAGCTTTCTTCTTGTTGGCGACTGTTTTCTTGCGGCCCTTGCGGGTACGGGCATTATTCTTGGTGCTCTGTCCGCGCACGGGCAGACCGATACGGTGACGTATACCACGGTAACAGCCGATATCCATCAGACGCTTGATGTTGAGCTGTATCTCTGAGCGGAGGTCGCCCTCTACCTTATAATTCTGCTGAATCACCTCACGCACGGCGGCTGCCTGTGCGTCGGTCCAGTCCTGTACTTTGATGTCGCGGTTAACACCGGCCTTCTCAAGGATGGTGTTAGCTGCACTTCGGCCAATGCCGAAGATGTAGGTCAGGGCAATTTCACCCCTTTTGTTCTGCGGCAAATCAACGCCGACTATTCGTACTGCCATATAGATAGTTCGTTTGAATTTTTTGCAAAGTTAATGTTTCGTTTTTGTCTTTCGGTGCATGTCGTGTGGCACAGAGTGTATTCTGCCTTACACCCGGCACACTGCCCCGCCGTATGCTTAACCCTGACGGGTCTTATACTTGGGGTTCTTCTTGTTGATGACATACAGCCTTCCCTTGCGGCGAACTATCTTGCTGTCGGGAGTGCGCTTTTTGATTGATGCTCTTACTTTCATATATAGTGTTTGCTTTTTATTTGTATCTGAATGCTATGCGCCCCTTACTCAAGTCATAGGGCGACATTTCGACTCTCACCTTATCACCGGGAAGAATCTTGATATAGTGCATTCTCATCTTGCCCGATATATGGGCAGTAATCTCGTGGCCGTTCTCCAGCTCCACTTTGAACATGGCGTTAGAGAGGGCCTCAAGTATAACACCGTCTTGCTCTATTGCTGCCTGTTTTGCCATTGCTTTTCTTTTGGGTTGTTATGATGATTGTTTCGATTCAAGTGCCTCATTGACATAGCGGAATGTCGTCAGTATCTCAGGCTCACCGGCAGTCACCGCGATAGTATGTTCGTAGTGAGCCGATGGTTTACGGTCACGCGTACGGCATGTCCAGCCGTCGCGCTCAATGACGATATTCTTACTGCCGAGGTTTATCATCGGCTCTATGGCTATACACATACCGGGCTTGAGCAACGGACCTGTGCCGCGACGTCCGAAGTTAGGTACCTCGGGAGCTTCATGCATAGAACGTCCGATACCATGGCCGCACATTTCGCGCACCACACTGTACCCCCGGGCTTCGCAGTAAGTCTGCACAGCATTGGCTATGTCGCCGATACGCTTGCCTGCACGGGCAGCCTCTATACCTTTGTATAGCGACTTGTATGTAGTGTCGAGCAGTGCCTGCACCTTGGGGTCAATCTCACCTACGGCAAAAGTATAGCAGCTGTCGCCGCAATAGCCGTTGAGTTCCACCACACAGTCGGTGCCTATTATATCACCCTCACGCAGAGTCTGCTGCGAAGGGAAGCCGTGCACCACTGTCTCATTAACCTCGATACAGAGGGTGCCGGGAAAACCGTGATAACCAAGGCAGGAGGGCTTACCCCCGTTGTCGAGGATAAACTCCCTGGCTATGGTATCGAGCTGCAGGGTGGTGATACCGGGACGTATCCACTTGGCCACTTCGCCAAGAGTACGGCTCACAAGGTCACATGCACCACGCATGAGCTCTATCTCTTCAGCTGTCTTGAGGTATATCATCAGATTCTTCTCAATTCAGAAAAGTCTGTTCACACATCTTAGAAGGCGCCGCTGCCGGTAGTACGTCCCTTGATACGGCCGTCTTTCATAAGACCGTCATAGTGACGCATCAGCAGGTGACCCTCAATGATGCGCAGAGTGTCAAGAATGACACCTACAAGAATCAGCAGCGAAGTGCCGCCGAAGAATGAGGCAAAACTACGGTTCAGACCGCACACATGGGCTATGGCAGGCATTATAGCCACGATACCCAAGAAGATAGAACCGGGAAGAGTGATGCGTGACATAATAGAATCAAGATAATCGACTGTCGGCTTACCAGGCTTGATACCCGGTATGAAGCCGTTGTTACGCTTCATATCTTCGGCCATCTGTGCGGGACGCACCGTTATGGCGGTGTAGAAATAAGTGAACGCTACAATCAGCAGGAAGTAGACCACATTATAAACCCACCCGTACATGTCGGTAAGAGCACCGAAGAAACCGGTCTGGCTCTTCGAGAAACCCACCAAAGTGATAGGAATGAACATGATAGCCTGCGCAAAGATTATAGGCATCACACCGGCGGCATTGACCTTCAAGGGGATATACTGGCGGGCACCGCCATACTGCTTGTTGCCGACAATCTTCTTGGCATACTGTACAGGTACCTTACGTGTACCCTGCACCAGCAACACAGCGCCGGCTATAACAGCGAGTAGAATTACAATCTCGACCAGGAACAGCACCAGGCCGCCGCCGGCCGAATTCATCAGCCTACCGGTGAACTCCTGAATGAACGCTTCCGGAAGACGAGCGATGATACCGATCAGAATTATGAAGGAGATACCGTTGCCGATACCCTTCTGGTCGATTCGCTCACCAAGCCACATGATGAACATGGAGCCAGCGGCAAGCACTATTGTCATGAACGCTATGGTCCAGAAGGTCATCTCTACGTGGCCGCCTGCTGCCTGTACCTGATATTTAAGGTTGAGCAGATAGGCCGGACCTTGGAACAGCAGTATCAGCACCGTGAGATAGCGCGTGTACTGATTGAGCTTCATTCGTCCGCTCTCGCCGTCGCGCTGCATCTTCTGGAAGGCAGGAAGCACCATGCCTAACAGCTGTATTACGATCGACGCTGTGATGTAGGGCATGATACCCAGAGCGAAAATCGAGGCCTGTGAGAAAGCACCGCCCGAGAACATATCGAGCAACTGCATCAGACCGTCGGAGGTGAAGTTCTTGAGTGCCATCAGGTCGTCGGGATTAATACCCGGCAGGACCACATAGCATCCGAAGCGGTAGATGATGACCAGCAGCAGGGTGATTCCGATGCGGTGGCGCAGATCCTCTACACTCCAGATATTTTTAATCGTCTTTGTAAATCCCATTGTTGGTTAGTTATTTTTTGATTACGGTTGAACCGCCGGCGGCCTTGATAGCCTCCTCGGCTTTAGCCGAGAATGCGTTGGCCTCGACTTCGATAGCGCGGGTTACAGCTCCGTTGCCCAGTATCTTCACAAGACACTTCTTGGGCACCAGACCGGCAGCGCGCAGATCGGCAACCGTTATCTTAGCCAGCTCCTTGGCTGCTGCCAGAGCTTCGAGCACATCAAGATTAACCGCCTTATACTCGACGCGGTTGATGTTCTTGAAGCCGAACTTAGGAAGACGGCGCTGCAGAGGCATCTGACCGCCTTCGAAGCCAATCTTGTGCGAGTAGCCCGAACGCGACTTGGCGCCCTTGTGACCACGTGTGGAGGTACCGCCGTAACCTGAGCCTGTACCACGTCCTACGCGTTTGTTCTTCTTATTGCTGCCTACGGCCGGTTTGAGATTATGAAGTTCCATATTCTTTCTTGAAATTCGCTTTAGAGGTTTGTGACTTCTACCAGGTGGCGTACGGCATTGACCATGCCCCGTATCGAGGGATTGTCTTCCTTAACCACTGTGTGGTTCATCTTGCGCAGGCCGAGTGCGTCAAGTGTGCGTTTCTGCACCTTGGGGCAGTTGATACGGCTCTTTATCTGCTTTATCTGAATCTTTGCCATTTCTCTTTTACTTATTTACCTGTGAACACTTTCTCGACGCTCACACCACGGTTCTGAGCTACTTCGGCAGGGCTGCGAAGCTCGCTGAGAGCCTCGATAGTAGCCTTAACAAGGTTGTGAGGGTTGGAAGAGCCTTTCGACTTAGCCAACACGTCGGTGATACCTACGCTCTCAAGCACGGCACGCATAGCGCCGCCGGCCTTTACGCCGGTACCCTCGGAAGCGGGCTTCAGGAAAATGCGTGAGCCGCCGAATTTGGCGAACTGCTCGTGGGGTATGGTGCCTTTGTAAATAGGAACCTTGATAAGATTCTTCTTAGCTGTCTCAACGCCCTTGGCGATAGCAGC
>CAMWKC010000054.1 GCA_947174735.1 uncultured Porphyromonadaceae bacterium | reverse complement strand
ATCCCACACGACTGAAGCTACTTCAAAATCATTTTGATTTCCGTAGGCATTAAGACGTTCGGCCATCCAGCCTGTCATTGAGTCGCCTATAAATAGCACACGACTGATTGTCTCCTGAGTATCATCAGCGTTTTCTTCGACTGTCGTTACGGTTTCTTCCGGAACGGGTGCATCGTGTGCGGGTGCTGTGCGTGTTGTTGCCTGAGTGGTCACAAGGACACCGGCAGTGAACAACGCAGCAAGCAGATAACGTGTCATATTTGTCATAATTAATTTAGATAAGTAGATGTAAGATAATAAACACATGTAATCGTCAGTGTACTTATCAGCTAAGCAGGACCTTGAGACAGTGCTATCTATCATCTGACATTTAATTATTATAACAATTCAGAGGCCGGTATTCTTTCATATATTTGGCGGAGTCTCTGAATATTTTTGTAAATTTGCCGTCGCATACAGTGAAAGTGCCTGATGAGAAGGCGTAGTAACGACGAAAATAGGGGTGCCAGACCCGAGAGTCCAGCTGAGAATATACCCTTAGAACCTGATCCGGGTAATACCGGCGTAGTGAAATTTTAAATATGAAGAAGCAAGTGCTTTTATGGGTGCTGGCCTCGGGTATGTGGGTACCCTGCCGCGCCGCCGTTGCTGAAGAGACACCCGATACGGTGGCACTTCAGGAAGTTGAAATCGTAGCTAACCGTGCCACTGCCAAGTCTCCGGTAGCCTATACGAAGGTGACCCGTAAGGAACTTGACAGCCGTAATGACGGTCGCGATCTACCGTATATGCTGTCGATGACACCATCGCTGACCATGACTTCGGACGCCGGAGCCGGAGTAGGATACAGTGCTATGAATATACGTGGGTCCGATGGCACACGTATCAATGTCACTGTTAACGGTGTGCCTATCAATGATGCCGAAAGTCACCGTGTCTACTGGGTCAATATGCCTGACCTTGCTTCATCGCTGCGCGATGTGCAGATACAGCGCGGTGCCGGAACAAGCTCGAACGGCGCCGGAGCATTCGGCGCTTCGGTCAATATGCTCACCGATACTCCTTCGCGTCGTGCTTTTGCCGAAGCAAACGGTTCATACGGCTCATATAACACCCACCGTGCTAATCTTCGCGTAGGCAGCGGACTGCTCGGCGACCACTGGATGGCCGAAGCCCGTATCAGTAATATAGGTTCGGACGGTTACATAGACCGCGCATCGTCAAAACTGTGGAGCTACTTCGGTCAGTTGGCTTATCATAACGGTGACACCGACCTGCGTCTGCTCGGCTTCGGAGGAAAAGAGGAGACCTATATGGCTTGGGATTATGCCTCACGCGAAGAAATAGAGCTTTACGGCCGTCGTTATAATCCCTGCGGACAATATACTGATTCGGAAGGCAACATAGCCTATTATCCTGATCAGAAAGATTATTTCACTCAGCATAACTTTCATCTGCTGTTGGCACAGCGTCTCGGCGACTCATGGCGACTCAATGCCGCTTTGCATTACACACGTGGCGTAGGTTACTACCGTCAGTACAAAACCTCGCGTACACTGCTTGAATACGGTCTCGAACCATACGTAAATGCCGAAGGCGAGACAATCAAGAAAAGTGACCTTATACGTCTGAAGCACTCTAACAGTCACTTCGGAGGCGGTACTGTCGGAGCTGACTACACAGCCGACGGTCTGGCTATAGCCATGGGAGCCGCTCTCAACACATATCGCGGTCATCATTTCGGAGAAGTGGAATGGGTACGCAACTACATCGGTCCTCTTGACCCGCTGCAGCAATACTACACCAACCGTAGTGTCAAGACCGATTTCAGCACTTTTGCCCGTGCTACCGTTGACCTGTCATCAGTCCTGAGCGCTTTCGCTGACCTGCAGTACCGTCATATCTATTACCGTCTGCATGGAGCTAATTCCGATTATGATTATACTATCGAGGCTATGCAGCCGCTTGATTACAAAGAGCGTTATAATTTCCTCAATCCTAAGATAGGTCTGACGTTTAATCAAGGGCCGCACCGCGCTTTCGTTTCGTGGAGTGTGGCTCACAAGGAACCGACACGTACTAACTTCACCGAAGGCGACCCGGAACATCTGCCTCATGCAGAGCGTATGTTTGACTATGAATTAGGTTACACTTTCGCACATCCGGTTTTTACTGTCGGAGCCAATCTGTATCTTATGGATTATAAAGACCAGCTTGTGCTTACAGGACGTCTGTCGGATACAGGCAATCCGTTGACTGAGAATGTGCCGTCAAGTTACCGTATGGGTATAGAACTGCAAGGAGCGGTACGCTTCTGCAGTGCCTTCGAGTGGCAGGCCAATGCTACATTGTCACGTAACCGTATCAAACGCTTCACCGAATATATTTATGAAGACGGCTGGACCAATCCGATTAGCTTTTATCTGGGTACCACTCCAATAGCTTTCTCTCCGTCGTTTCTGTTTAATAACGCTTTCAATTTTAACTGGCGCGGATTCGAAGCTTCTCTGACAAGTCACTATGTAAGTCGCCAGTATCTTACCAATACCGGTAATCGTGAAGCTTCACTTGACCCTTATTTTGTTTCCGATCTTATGTTGGCATACAATTTCGGTGCTGTCGGAGGGCTGCGCAAGCTGAGAGTCGGAATAAGTATAAATAATCTATTCAACGAGAAATACGAGAATAACGGTTATGCCGGTGCCGGATATTATGTCGGTGATGCCGGACAACCGGTAATTTACCGTTACGCCGGATTTGCAGTACAGGCTCCGACCAATGTTCTCGCTACTGTAACAGTACATTTCTGATGTCGTGGTCTTCTGTTACCGAGATTGTCGGGTTCTGTTTAGGTGTGCTTTATCTTTACTATGAGTATAAAGCCAATGCACGGGTATGGATAGTATCCTTGCTGATGACTCTGGTGTCTATGCAGGTCTATTACTCACGCGGACTGTATGCTGATTTCGCCATGAACATCTACTACGTGGTTATGGCAGTCTACGGTTATGTGACGTGGACCTTTCACCTGCGTAAGCGTAAGAAACCTGAACTGCCGATACGCCGGGCCGGAGCCGGTGTCCTTATATGGTGTGCGGTAGCTTTGGCAGGCGTTTATGCCGTCATAGCGGCATGGCTGGTTCTGTTTACCGACAGTACGGTGCCTTATTTCGATGCTTTTACTACGGCCATGAGTATTATAGCTACCTGGATGCTGGCGCGTAAATATGTGCAGCAGTGGCTGGCATGGTTAGCTGTCGATGCTGTATGTGTAGGCCTGTATGCTTATAAGGGAATATATCTTTATGCTATTCTGTATGGTGCTTATACGGTTGTGGCATGGTTAGGGTATCGCAAATGGTTACGTCTGATGTATAAGGCAGAGACAGACAGTAATAAAGAAATGAACTCCGACGCAGAGGAAAGTGTTAAAACTATGAATAACGATTAAAACATAAAATTACTATGAAAACCGATTTTGAAATCAACACTGAGTTAGACATTCTCCGTCATATAGATTTTGTTGACGGCAAACTTGTAGCTAAGAAAGTTATTGACTGTGATAATGGTAAAGTTATGCTCTTAGCTTTCGATAACGGTGTCGAAACCGGTGCGCACTCTGCAGCCGCCTGTGTTATGGTACAGGTGCTCGAAGGCGAAGTCGTCTTTGAGATTAACGGTGCCCAGCACGATATGAAGGCAGGTCAGCAGATTCTTATGGAACCTAATACAGTGCATAATGTAAAGGCTGTAAGTCGGGCTAAAGTATTGGTAACACGCATAAACTGTAACTGTGCAGATAAGCCGGAAGGCTGCGGTTGTCAGGGATAACAGGACAATAAGACTGGTTACTGCATAATCAGTTAAAAACGACATGTCGGCGGCGTTTGCTTCAGTGCCAAACGCTGCCGACATGTCGTTTTTTGATTTTTTTAGCAGAAAGATACGTGGAAATGTTTATATTTGTTAACTTTGCAAACTACAAAACATATCAGGACTATGCAGACAACAGAACATAACACACCGGCTGTTCCCGCCGGTGATGATAAGAAGAAGGTGGTACTCAGTGGCATACGTGCCACAGGTAATCTACATTTAGGCAATTATTACGGTGCGCTGAGCAAGTTTGTACGTATGCAGGACGACTATGACTGTCGTTTCTTCATAGCCGACCTGCACGCTCTCACCACGCACCCCGATCCCAAGATGCTGCATGAGAATGTTAAGGATATACTGGCCGAGTATCTGGCCGCAGGTCTTGACCCTGAAAAGAACATAATATATATCCAGAGCGATGTGCCGGAGATTTCGGAAATGTATCTGCTGATGAACATGCATGTAGGTATCGGTGAACTGATGCGTACAGCTTCGTTCAAGGATAAAGCTCGCAAAGCACTGGGTATAACTTCCGAAAGTGATGAGATAGAAAAGGAAATAATAGGCAATCAGACTAATCAGCGTGTCAACGCCGGTCTGCTGACTTATCCGACTCTTATGGCTGTGGACATACTTATACATAAGGCGGATTTTGTACCTGTCGGTAAAGATCAGGAGCAGCATCTTGAGTTGACACGTCGTTTCGCACGTCGTTTTAACTCGTTCTATAAGACCGATTATTTCGGCGAACCTGTCAATTTCAATTTCGGCGGTCATGCTGTCAAAGTACCGGGTCTGGATGGCTCCGGTAAGATGGGTAAGAGCGAAGGTAACTGTATCTATCTCATAGACGATGAGAAGACGTTGCGCAAGAAAGTGATGCGTGCCGTGACTGACGAAGGCCCTAAGACACCTAATCAGCCTGTCAGCCAGCCGGTAGAGAATCTGTTTACACTCATGGAACTCGTTTCCACACCCGATACGGTAGAACACTTCCGCAACGCCTATGCCGATTGTTCAATACGCTACGGCGATATGAAGAAACAGTTAGCCGAAGACATACTCAAAGTAACACTTCCTATACGCGAACGAATACTTGATATACGCGACAACGATGAGTATATGGCCCGTGTGGTACGTGACGGTGCCGAACGTACACGTGCTCTTGCCGCCGACACTTTGAGCGATGTGCGTGAGATAATGGGTATCCGTAAGTTCTGATTTTTCGGCTTATGGATACACGAGTCAAGGAAGCTATGATGCGCAGGGCTTTCCCGGTGCTTGTGCTTATGGCCGGTATAGTTCTGATGGTCGCTCTGCTTACACTTACGGGCTGCGGACATAGTGACCGGCATCGAGTTGTAGCTGTGACTTTCGCTCCGCAGGCTGATGTGGCACAGGCACTTGGTGAGGGACATTACGAAGTGGTGACACTTATAAAACCATCAACCAATCCTGAAACTTATGACCCTTCTATGAGCGAGATGACGGCTCTGCAGCAAGCCGGTCTTTATATGTCGCTTGGTACGCCCGGTTTCGAGCAGGCTACCCTTCCCCGCCTTATGGAGAATTTTCCTGATCTGCAGGTTGTAAATGTGGCCGGTAGTATAGCTGCTGTCGAAGGTACACACGGGAATGGTGAAGGTGATCCGCATCTTTGGAGTTCAGTCCGCAATATGCAGGCCATAGCTTCATCTATGGTTGACGCTATAGCTGTTTATGACCCTGATAACGCTTCAGATTATAAGGAACGTGGGGCGGTTCTGCAGACACGTCTGCAGGCTCTTGATGACACGTTGGCGAATATTCTTGCACCGGTACGCGGCGGTTCGTTTGTAGTGATACATCCCTCGTTGAGTTATTTCGCACGTGACTACGGACTGAATCAGTTTTCACTTGAGCGAGAAGGTAAGGAACCTACGGCACGTCAGATGCAGGAACGGCTCGATTCAGCCGCGGCCGCTCGTCCTCTGCTTATGATAGCCGAGCCGGCTCATAATCCTGACCAAGCATGGACAGTAGCACGTCAGCTCGGTATAGATACGATACAAGTACAGCTTAACGGTACCGACTGGGCTGAACAACTGACACGTCTCGCCCGTCGTCTCGCTACGGCTAAAGCTTCGCAGACTTCCGGAAAGTGAAAATACTTCCATCTATAACTGTCTTTACCTCGTGTCACAACCTGTCATAGCCTTACGCGACATAAGAGTCACCTATACCGACCGCCCTGTGCTGCCGGGAGTGTCGCTGTGTGTCAACCGTGGTGATTTTATGACTATTACCGGTCCTAACGGCGGCGGTAAGACCACACTGCTTAAGGTGATGCTGAAGCTGCTCAAACCCGATAGCGGTACAGTAACTTACTATGATACGGAAGGGTATCCCACTAACAGGCTTGCCATAGGCTATCTGCCTCAGAAAAGTATGATAGATACACATTTTCCCATTACCGTAGGGGAAGTAGTGCGTTCAGGTATGATACGTAATCTGTGGGGACGTTATCCTAAAGACGCTGTGAGACGCTATGATGAGGTGACACAGCTTATGGGAATAGCTGAATTAGCTGACAGGCCTATTGGTGCGTTATCCGGCGGTCAGCTACAGCGCACCCTGTTGGGAAGGGCACTTATAACTGACCCGACTGTACTGGTGCTTGACGAACCGCTGTCGTATGTTGACAAGCGGTTCGAGCATCAGATATATTCAATAATGGCTGACCTTGCTAAGCGTATAACCATAGTGCTGGTAAGCCATGAGCTGTCTGTGATTTCGGGTATGGCCAACAGGCATATCATCGTTGACGACGGTGTGCATGAGTGTCACTCTACGCATCACTACAGACGCGATGACTGCGAAGAAGACTATACATGATACCGTATTACCGACCGTTAAGAATATTCATATATTCGTCGTAGCTTATATAAGTGCCTCCCATACTTCGTAGATGGGGTGTTTCGAATTGGCAGTCGATAAGAAATTTACCCTCGGCTGTCATCAGACGTCGTGCCAGATGCACCAAAGCCAGCTTGCTGGCACCGGGCCTTAGGGAAAACATACTTTCACCGGCAAACACATAACCCATAGTCACACCGTAGAGGCCGCCCACAAGGCGGCCTTCTTCCCATACCTCGACGCTGGCAGCACGTTTCATGCGGTGCAGAGTAGTATAGGCTTTTATCATCTCCGGTCCGAGCCATGCGCCTTTTCCGTTTATGCGCAATTTGCTGCAGTTGGATATAACACCTTCGAAATCACGATTGAAAGTCATTTCGAAGCGGCCGCTGTTGAGCATAGGACGTAGGGAGTGCGATATGTGTATGTCATGAGGAAATATCACAAATCGCTTTTGTGGACAGTACCATTGCGGTGCTTTGCTGTCGCGGAATGAAAACCACGGGAAGATACCGCGTGAATAGGCGGATATAAGACGTCGTGGTGACAGATCTCCTCCCATTGCCAGCATACCGTCAGGTTCGGCCAGATGCGGGTCGGGAAAAGCCATAGTCCTGTCATCAGGTTCTATCCAGAATACCATACTAAAGATAATATTATTGATTGTTGTTAAGTATGAGTGCGTTTTCTTTGACTGTAACTACGGCTGTGCCGCCATTGTTAAGGTTGCCGAACAGAATCTCGCGCATAAGTAGCGGTTTGAGTCGTGTAGCTATTACGCGGTCGAGTTCACGGGCACCGTATTCGCGTGTTACCCCTTCACGTAGTAACCACTGACGGGCTGTATCATCAACCTGTAGACTTACCTTACGTTCGGCAAGGCGTTCGGCAAGCTGACCGAGTTTTTTGTCAAGGATACGCGAGGCCATGTCGCGGTCCATGTCGTTGAACACTACGGTTGCTGATAGGCGGTTGAGAAATTCGGGTTTGAACGTACGTTTCACTTGCTTCAGCATGGCCTGACCAGCCGAGACACTGCTGCCGAATCCGACGTTTGCCTGAGCTGCATATTGTGCACCGGCATTGGAAGTCATGATGAGTACTACGTTGCGGAAGTCGGCGTGACGTCCCTTATTGTCACTCAGACGTCCGTAATCCATTACTTGCAGCAATATGTCGTAGATATCGGGGTGAGCCTTTTCTACCTCGTCAAGCAGCAGCACGCACGAGGGCGAACGGCGTATGGCATCTGTCAGTATGCCACCGTCTTCGTAACCTACATATCCGGCCGGCGAACCGATAAGTTTGGCTACTGCATGTTTCTCGGCATATTCGCTCATATCGAAACGTACGAGTTCAACACCCATTTCTTTGGCTAATACTACGGCTACTTCCGTCTTACCCACACCCGTAGGCCCTACAAAGAGCAGACTTGCCAGCGGTTTGTCGAGATCATTAAGACCGGCTTTCGACATAAGTACAGCTTCTGTAGCCGCACGTACGGCTGACTCCTGACCGAATATGCGGGCTGCCACACGTTCCGGCAGTGTGTGCATAGTGTCTTTTTCATCGGTCTGCAATGCTGCAGTGTCGATACGTGCCATTCCGGCTAATACTTTCTGTACAGCTTTTTTGTCAACCACAGGTGTTTCTTCGGTCTGCGTCGGGTCAGGATTCAGTTCGCGCCATGCTCCTGCTTCGTCGAGCAAATCGATAGCCTTATCTGGCAGGTAACGGTCTGTAAGATGTCTTGCTGAGCCTGTTACGGCATATTCCACAGCTTCGTCGGTATAATGTACCTTATGGTATTCCTCGTAATGGCCCTGTAGTTGACGCAATATCTCAGTAGCTTCTGCTTGAGTTGGTTCAGTTATATCTATCTGCTGGAAACGTCTCAGAAGTCCTTTGCTTTTAGCAATATGACGGTTCAATTCCTCGTATGTAGTCGACCCGATGAAACGTATATCACCACGTTCGAGATACGGTTTGAGCATATTTGCGGCATCCATTGAACCTTCACCGGTAGCTCCGGCCCCCACAAGATTATGTATCTCGTCTATATAGACTATTGCACCCGGTTGTGTACGTATACCGTCCATAACCGTTTTCAGACGCTTTTCAAAGTCACCACGGAATTGTGTGCCTGCTAACAGACTGCCTAAATCTATTTGATAGATGTGTGAGTCGCGCAGACGTTCCGGCACCTTACCGTCGCGGATGAGTCGTGCCAGTCCGTAGACCAGAGCTGTCTTTCCGACCCCTGGTTCTCCCACATGCAGGGGATTATTTTTATCTTTGCGGCATAACACCTGTATCGTGCGGGCCAGTTCCGCCTCGCGTCCTATAAGGGGATTGCGGGTGTCAAGAAGTGAATCAATGTCTGTGACCAACGAACGCCATTGTGCCGGTTTCTCCTGCTGTTCATCAGAGTCAAAAGGTTGATCAAAAGACTGATCAGGAGATGAACTTGGGAATGCATCAGCAAAGTCTACATACTCATCTTCATCTTCCGGTATTAAATTATTTAGTGAATAAGCTTTGTTTGCAGCAGCTATAAAGCCTCCTTTATCGTTGTTAGCTAATTGGCGTACCAAAGATGCGGCAAAAGAGTCGCGTATCTCCAGCATGGCATTGAGACAATGAGGCACCGTGACAGTTTCCGCTCCTGAACATGCTAATGTAGTAGTAGCTCTGTTCAGTACTTCAGACAGTTGCGTTGACAGTTCCGGTTCGTATTTTATATCTTTAGGTACACTCTCCTGTGCGTCGAGATAATTACGCAGTTTAGATTTCAAGCTCCTAATGCTTAGAGTACCGCTCCATTCTATAATGTCGCCGAATTGCTGCTGCTGTATCATTCCAGACAGCAGATGTTCAGGCGTGATAAACTCATGTCGCTTTCTTGTGGCAAGTGCTGCTGCAAACTGGAAAGCTTCGTTGAGAAGGTACGAAAATGTTATTTCTTTTGGCATTCTGATAAAGAATAGTGAGAATACTTCTGTATAAACGTAATGAAAAGGAGAAAGGGTAACAATTGAAAAATTACTCCGGTTCCATAGTGAGCTGAAGCGGATAACCTTCGGCACGCGCCATACTTATAGCTTTACGTATTTTTGAAGCAGCTATATCATAGACGTATGTGCCGGCCATAGCCTTACCGCTATGATGCACCTTCAGCATCAGCATTACCGCCTCTTCATTACTTTTGAAAAAGACTTCTACAAGGATTTTCACTACCATATCCATAGTAGTGAAGTCATCATTATGCAGGTAGACATGATAACGTTTTGGTGTGTCAATTTGTTGACGTTGGCGCGTTGCGCCTGAGGTTTGTGGCATAAATCAGAGATGCTTTAGTAAGTTATGGCTGTGACAGCTGTCAGCTTTAGTCGGTATTGTCTCTACGGTTATTATATCATCTCTCGGGACAATACCCTAATTAGTTTCTGTTCAGCTGTCCATACGCGAAGTTAGCACTTTTTTTGCATACTCACTTTATAGAGTGCAAAAATAGCCCTAACCTATATACCCGCACCGTTATAATGGTAAACACCCTCTTACCCAATCCTCACCCCTATGTCTACAACTTATATACATACCTAAAGTAACATACATAGGACCTCCTCGACAACGAGAAGGTCCTATGTTGTTTCAATCCACGCACCCGCGTGGGGTGCGACTTTAAGATTTATCTACTGTGTACATAATACAATGTTTCAATCCACGCACCCGCGTGGGGTGCGACTCACTTACAGAGCATCCTGTAGAATAAGTATTGTTGTTTCAATCCGCGCACCCGCGTGGGGTGCGACCATAAGCTCCGATACGCTGCTGTATAGCCGGTATAGTTTCAATCCACGCACCCGCGTGGGGTGCGACTCCAGCACACCTACTAATCGTGACCCCTCGATAGTGTTTCAATCCACGCACCCGCGTGGGGTGCGACTAGTCTCACGTATTGTGTCGGGTTAATTGTTAGCGTTTCAATCCACGCACCCGCGTGGGGTGCGACGCGGTTTCGTCGGCGGCTACCTATCCAATGGAACACGTTTCAATCCACGCACCCGCGTGGGGTGCGACACCTTGTGATGCTTTACGGTACCACCATTACACAAGGTTTCAATCCACGCACCCGCGTGGGGTGCGACAGGGTAATGTAGCGGTATGTATCGGTAACTGTCCTGTTTCAATCCACGCACCCGCGTGGGGTGCGACAGCGGGAGAGACAAATAAGTTA
>CAMWKC010000053.1 GCA_947174735.1 uncultured Porphyromonadaceae bacterium | reverse complement strand
TTTTGATAATCTGTCAAAGCGTGAGAAGCTGCAGATCACACGTCAGCGTGCCAAACTTGAGAAGAACCTCGGCAGTATAGCTGATCTGAGCCGTCTGCCGTCAGCACTGTTCGTAGTCGACGTTATGAAAGAGCACATTGCCGTTGCTGAGGCTAACCGTCTTGGTATTCCTGTGTTCGCTATCGTTGACACCAACTCTAACCCTGAGAATGTAGACTACGTTATTCCTGCCAATGATGACGCTTCGAAGAGCATTGAGCTTATTCTTGATGCAGTATGCAGCGCCATGGCTGAAGGTCTGGAAGAGCGTAAGGTAGAGAAACTTGATACACCCGAGGATAAGGAAGAAGGTGACGCTCCTGCTGCAGGCAAGCGTCGTCGTGTGCGCCGTAACGATTCGGCTGCCGCTGCTCCTGCTCCCGCACCCGAGGCTGAGGCCGAGGCCTAATAACATTAACACTGACAGCATATCATAAAGATGGCAGTATCAATAGAAGATATAAAGAAGCTCCGCACTATGACCGGAGCCGGCATGATGGACTGCAAGAACGCTCTGGCTGAGACCGGCGGCGACATTCAGGCAGCTATCGAAATCATACGTAAGAAAGGTCAGGCCGTTGCTGCCAAGCGTGAGGATCGCGAAGCAGCTGAAGGCTGCGTGCTGGCTGCTACAAAGCCTGGTTTCGCAGCTATTGTAGCTCTGAAGTGCGAGACAGACTTCGTTGCTAAGAACGAGTCTTTCCGTGCTCTGACCAAAGCTATTCTTGACGTGGCCTTAGAGGCTGGTGCTAAATCTCTTGACGAGGTTAAGAATCTCCAGCTTGACGGTCGTACAGTCGCTGAGAAAATCACTGATGAAATCGGTAAGACCGGTGAGAAGATGGAACTTGGTGCCTACGAATATGTAGAAGCTCCTTCGGTAGCCGCTTACGAACATCTCGGCAATAAGCTCGCTACTATCGTAGGTCTTAGTGCTGAGGGCATCGACGAACATGTAGGTCGTGAAGTAGCTATGCAGGTTGCTGCTATGAACCCTGTATCAGTTGACCGTAACCATGTTGCTCCCGAGGTTATTGAGAGTGAGAAGGCTGTAGCCGTTGAGAAAACTAAAGAGGAGCAGGTACATAAGGCTGTGGAAGCTGCTCTTAAGAAAGCCGGTATCAATCCTAATCTCGTTGATTCGGAAGACCATATCGCTTCTAATATCACTAAGGGCTGGCTTACTGAAGATGAGGCTGAGAAAGCTCGCGTAATCATTAAGACTACTGCTGAGGCTAAGGCTGCCAATCTGCCCGAGCAGATGATTCAGAATATTGTTAAGGGCCGTCTGGAGAAGTTCTTTAAGGAGAACTGCTTGATGGAACAGGAATATCACCGTGACGCCAAACTCACTATCGCTCAGTATCTGGATGGTGAGCAGAAAGGTCTGGTTGTCGTTGAGTTTAAGCGCGTTAACCTCAATCAGGACTAATAAGCGGCATCGCGGATAAGGAAATACCCAAACATCCCTATCCCCCTCAAGGGCTGAACGCCCTTGAATAATATCCCAAATCAACCCCTGGAAGCCCCGGAGTCGTGAGACTGTGGGGCTTTATTGTTGTCGGAGTAATCGGAGCTGTCGGAGTAATCAGAATTATCAGAGTTATCGGAATAATCGGAATCGGAGCTATCAGAGCTATCGGAACTATCGGAGTAATCGGAATCGGAGCTATCAGAACTATCGGAGCTATCAGAGTAATCAAAGTTTATGATTATTCCGATAACTCTGATAGTTCTGATAGCTCCGATTCCGATTACTCCGATTACTCTGATAGCTCCGATTAATCCGATCACTCCGACTACTCCGATTCATAGTCCGAAGCAGCTTCCGGCAGGGTCATCATATAGTCCCAGGCGGCATCGTGTTCGTAAGGTATGCGTCCGTCAAGTATAGCTTCTTTGACTGCATCCTTGAGGGTCTGGATACGTTTACCTGTTTCTACGGAGCGTTCGAGACCAAGGCGTTCGATGATTTCGTTTCCGTTGATAGGGTGCTTCCAGTTACGTAGGGCATCGGCATCGTTAATCTGTTCCATACGTTCTCGCAGAGCGGCGAAACCAGCCAGCTGGCGACGTACTTTATCAGGGTTTTTAGAAGTGATGTCAGCCTCAGCCAGTGTCATAAGGTCATCGAGTTCCGGACCGGCGTCGGTTATAAGGCGGCGTACACCACTGTCCGTAACACCATTGTCAGCTACTCCCTGGGGACGCATGTGCATACCCACCAGCTTAGCTACGTACTTCATCTTCTCGTTAAGAGGCATTTTCATCTGACGAAAGATGCGGCCCACCATCTTTTCACCTACGGTATTATGATTGTGGAAAGTCCAGCCGAGACGTGCATCATAACGTTTGGTCACAGGTTTAGCTATATCATGCAGCAGGGCAGCCCAGCGTAGCCACTCATTATCACTGCGTGCCGCGACCTGATCAAGCACCTGTAGAGTATGTGCGAAATTGTCTTTATGGCCTCTGCCCTCTACACTTTCAACACCTTTTAGAGCTATAAGCTGCGGAAAAATAAGTTCAAGTAAACCCGACATATCAAGCAGGCGCCAACCTACAGATGGTCTTGAGGTCCGCATTATCTTAGACAATTCGTCATTAATACGTTCACGTGTGATAATACTTATACGCTCACGATTACGTGAAATGGCTTTGAATGTTTCAGGCACTATGTGAAAGCCGAGGCGTGTGGCAAAACGTATGGCACGCAGCATACGCAGAGGGTCGTCGCTGAAAGTTATATCAGGATCGAGAGGAGTGCGTATCAGACGGCGGTGCAGATCATCAAGACCATTGAATGGATCTACAAGTTCTCCGAAGCGATCGGCATTAAGGCATATCGCCATGGCGTTAACCGTAAAGTCGCGGCGAGCCTGGTCATCTGCCAAAGAGCCGTCTTCTACTATAGGATTACGGCTTTCACGCTGATAAGATTCGCGGCGTGCACCTACAAATTCGAGTTCAAGACCTTCGTGCACCACTTGTGCTGTGCCGTATGTAGCAAATACTGTCAGCCGGCTGTGATGTCCGAGTGCTTCCGAGACACGACGAGCCAGCTCTATACCCGAGCCGACAGTGACAAAATCAATATCGTCAGAAGGTATGCCTAACAGTAGGTCACGTACAAAACCGCCTACTACATATACTTCGCGGCCCATTTTGTCGGCTATATCACCGACAAGACGGAATATAGGATTGGAAAGTTGTTCAGAGAGGTTCATTTATTATTTCGGTTTAACCCTTCGCAGAGACCGTAAGCTGTCAGAGCTCCTGTATTTCCTCCGGGAATGGTGTGAGACACTCCAGTCCCGCAGGACGTACCACATAAGTGTTCTCCACTCCGACAGGTCCTACCGAAGGTATGACAAATTTAGGCTCGATAGCAATAGTCATAGAGTCTTCCAGAAGGTCTTTACTACGTGGGGTAAGTACAGGCTGTTCGTTAAGCTCGATACCGACTCCGTGACCGATGAAAGCTGCCTTCTGTTTATGCCCCATAAAGTAATCTTCGAGGTCCTCGGATTTGGCTATTTCGACAGCTACTTCATAGAGCCGTGAACATTTCTCGCCCGGCACGCCGATACGCTCAAGTTCACGCAATATCCGGCGTGAGCACTCATGCGCTTTATGTGCAAGTTCGGGCAGTTCGCCTAATCCCCACACGCGACTCATGTCAGTCTGATAACCGTTAAAGGAACCATTCATATCTACCATTACCGTAGTACCGGGACGTATAGTAGTACCGTTGGCTCCGACAGGCAGTGATGAATCGGCGCCGGCACCGCCCATAGCAAAATCGTATGGTGTGGGATTGTCAGCATTGTTACCGGCAATAACCGAGCCCATATTTATCTCCATCAGATTACCGGCGGTACGATAGAAACCCAGACATCCTTCAAGACGTAAGGTACGTTCAATCTCAATCTGAAACTCAACATCGGTCATATCCTTGCGGTAAAGTCGGGTGATACGATGATAAGCCTGTGCCTGGTGCAGACCATCCTGTCGCATTTTCTCTATTTCATAAGGAGTCTTTATCATGCGCGCGTGCCGCAACATTAGAGACGAATCAGTGATACGGGCCTCAGGGAAGAGCTTACGCAGGCGTTCCACGTCGCTATAGAAAAGATCATTAAACTCCAGGCCTACCAAAGCCGGCAGCTGATAACCGTTGTCGTTAAGCCAGTCAGTGATTTGTTCCGGTTTGCGTATGTAGGTAAAACAGTCCGCTGCCTCGAAATCATTAGGACGTATGACGAAGAAATGTAAATCTCCTTCCAGCGGAAGATATAAGTATCCACGGAAGATACGTCCGCTGAGATAATAGAGGTTAGTGTTACCGGCCACCAGAAGAGCATCTATGCCCCTGTCGGCCATCATGGTACGTATACGTCCGGCCCTAAGCTGAAGTTCAGAGTCGAAATCGTGCGGTATGAAGCGTGTCATAACAGTAAATGAATGTGTTTTGTCGGTATTATAATTTTATATGGGGTATAGGGATAACCGATTTTTCTCCTGATCTGCGCAGCAACAGGCCTATATCTATGACACCACGTGGTGATGGAGAGCCCTCAGGCAGCGAACAGGTTACGGTATATCCCGGCGGCGGACTGAATTCACGATGCAGCGTATCGGTTACTTCGTAGACAGCGTAACTCCCTCGTCCTATCGGTTTGTGTGATTCGTTGAAGAGATTGATTTCATACATCCGGTTATAAGGCACGTTAGATGTGTCACATTCTTCGCTAATCATGATACTCAGGACACTCTGCGGTGCATCCGCCTTGTAGCGCAGGCATACCACTACATCGTAGATGCCCGGCCACGGGTAGACTGAATCAGGGGGCAGCGGTGTGAATTCAGCTGACATCATAGGTGACCAGCCGGCCGGATCGATTGAAGCGAACTCGGACCATTCTACAGGTGACAGGCGTGTACATCCTGAACCTGCCAGAAGCATAGAGGCGGCCGCTATGATATTCAGAGCGACAGATACGCCCGGGCGCCGCAGCACAGCACCCGGACGACATCCGTTATAATCATTGACTCTCATCTGAGGAGGATTTTTGGGCTCCGCGTCGTTGCTGCGGCTGCTGTTGGCGTTTGCGTGGAGTCTGAATATTAGAAACTTGTTGCGTATCTCCCTGTGGCTTAGGCTGACGCTGGCGTTGCTGGGGTGGTTGACGCTGTTGTTTCTGATTCTGGACGTTTTTGGATTGCTGCTCACTATCGTTCTGACGTGTGGCCTGACGTGTTTTTTTCTTACGGTTTTTGGTCTTGTCAAAGCGGGTCAGTGAGTCCTGTCCTACAATTTCGATGAATCCCGGCTGCGGTTTGCCTTCTTCACTTTCTACGGTCAGTGAGTCTACCTTGATTCCTGACTTGTTGAGAGCTATGATTTCAAAGGCACGCCGGGCATCGATAGTAACAAGGTTAGCCGGTACGTTACGTTCGGTCGAATATGTTACAGTGCGCGAAAGGATATCGGGTTTGAAATAGTAGTACAGAGCATCTTTTGTTTCAAGCACAGCATCCTTCGGAGGCATCTTCTTGTGTGACTCGGCGTAGGCATCGACTTCGAAATTAAGGCAGCACTTTAGCTTGGCACACTGTCCGGCGAGTTTCTGCGGATTCATCGAAAGGTCTTGCAGACGGGCTGCCCCGGTGCCTACCGATACGAAATGAGACATCCATGTGGAACAGCACAGCGGACGTCCGCATGGCCCTATACCTCCGATACGTCCCGCTTCCTGACGTGCACCGATTTGTTTCATTTCGATGCGTATCTTGAAAGTATCAGCTAAAATGCGTATAAGTTTACGGAAGTCCACGCGCTCGTCGGCTATATAATAGAAAATGGCCTTGCCGCCGTCACCCTGATACTCAACATCGCCTATCTTCATGTCAAGTTTCAATTCTTCGGCTATACGGCGCGATTTGATCATTGTATCATGTTCGCGTGCCCGGGCTTCCTCGAACTTCTCGATATCGGTCTGCCGTGCTTTGCGGTACACACGTTTCAGCTGCGTGTCGGGTTTGATACCTGCCTTACGCATCTGTATGTCTACCAAGGGACCGATCATCTCTACAGTACCCACATCATGTCCCGGCTGCGCTTCGACAACTACCAGATCGCCTATAGCAAGCGGAATCCGGTCAGGATTATTGTAGAAACCGATACGGGTATTCTTGAACATGACTTCGACCACATCATCAGCCTGTGTGTCGGCTATATCGGCCAGCCAGTCGGTGGCAAAAAGCTTACCACGCGGTTCACGGCGCGAACAGCCTCCGCTTCCGTTGGCAGCTCCTGCACAGCCGTGCGCACATGAGGCACACTTATCGGCATATTCCTGCGTATGGTCATTATTCTTATCCATAGCGAGTGGCTTACTTAGCGAAGGCCACGGCGCGAGTCTCGCGTATGACGGTTATTTTGACCTGGCCGGGATATGTCATCTCGTCCTGTATCTTCTTGGCAATTTCTGCCGACAGACGTTCTGTCTCCTCATCGCTTATCTTATCGGCGCCCACTATGACACGCAGCTCACGTCCTGCCTGTATAGCGTATGTTTTAAGCACGCCGGGGTAGGAGAGTGCCAGTTGTTCGAGGTCATTGAGACGTTTGATATAAGCTTCGACAATCTCACGCCTTGCTCCAGGACGGGCACCTGATATAGCATCACATACCTGTACGATAGGAGCCAATAATGATGTCTGTTCCACTTCGTCGTGGTGAGCGCCTATGGCGTTGCATATCTCCGGTTTCTCCTTAAACTTCTCTGCCAGCTTCATGCCGAGTATAGCATGCGGCAATTCCGGTTCGTCATCAGGTACTTTGCCTATATCGTGCAGCAGGCCGGCACGGCGGGCTTTCTTAGGATTCAACCCCAGTTCCGAAGCCATGACAGCACACAGATTGGCTGTCTCACGTGAATGCTGAAGCAGATTCTGACCATACGAAGAACGGTATTTCATCTTACCGACCATGCGTATGAGTTCCGGATGCAGACCGTGTATGCCGAGGTCAATAGCCGTACGTTTGCCGGTCTCGATGATTTCTTCTTCCACCTGACGGCGTACTTTAGCCACTACTTCCTCGATACGTGCGGGATGTATGCGTCCGTCGACTACAAGCTGATGCAGGGCCAGACGTGCTATCTCGCGTCTCACAGGGTCAAAACCTGACAGTACTATTGCCTCCGGTGTGTCATCAACGATAATTTCTATGCCTGTGGCGGCTTCAAGAGCGCGGATATTACGTCCTTCGCGGCCTATGATACGCCCTTTGATTTCATCGTTGTCGATGTGGAATACAGTTACCGAATTCTCGACGGCTGTTTCGGTGGCCACACGCTGTATCGACTGTATGACTATGCGTTTTGCTTCTTTGGAGGCTGTAAGCTTGGCATCGTCCATAATATCGTTGATGTAACCTGCGGCAGCTGTCTTAGCCTCGTCTTTGAGGCTTTCCACAAGTTTATCACGTGCTTCTTCGGCTGAAAGACCTGAAATTTTCTCAAGCTGTTCCTGAGCCTGCTGTACCAAAGAATCGGCTTCCGCATGACGAGCTTCGGCAGATGCCTCACGGTTGTCAAGGGCTGTGGCCCGCTGGTCAAGTTCTTTTTTACGGCGACTTAGGTCACCCTGTTGCTGATTGAGCTGAAGTTCGCGTTGGCGGCTGCGGGTCTCGGCGCTCTGGAGTTTCTGGTTACGTTGATTAATCTGGCGCTCGGCCTCGGCAAGCAGACGCATCTCCTCCTCCTTGGCTTCGAGAATCTTCTTTTCTTTGATGACCTCGGCCTCGCGTCGAGCTTCGTCAATTATAGTGTTGGCGGCTGAGGAGGCGTTGCGCCTGCTGGTCCTTAGGGCTATGATATATCCGGCACCGACTCCTAAGAGTGTAAGTACTACCATAGCTACGATCCAGATGGCTATACTATCCATTGTGTAGTTGATATAAGTAAATTTAAAAGTATGATTAGTAAAAGATAAAATTAATATTTAAACATAACAGTCCGGGCGGAGGGTGTCATTCCTTCTGCCGCAGACATTAAGTCGCCGGCTGAAGCCTTTATGGCATTGCGGCGGACGTCGGTGATGATTGATGAGGATAGGTAGCTGAAGCGTTCAGATTGTGTCGCGCATCTTATCAGTCATGGTATCGAGTCGTGTGCAGGCTTCTTCGGCCGCAGTGCGTGCACGGCGTGTATAGTCTGCCAGTTCAAGATAGTAGGAAGCGAACTGATATGTTACCATAGCGAGCAGTTCGCGGTCCGACTTCTTTGGAAATCTCTGTCTCCATAAATCGTAGAGGTCGGCCACACAGGCCTCTGTATCGCGTACGAGGTCCTGTCGGTCGAAAGGTACGGTCAGAGGCAGAACCTCGCCGCCTATGTGTATTATCATTCTGACTGTCTTGGAGTCTTTCTTCATCATCAGCGTCCGCCCCGCGTCGGGGCGTTTATTCCTTGAGCATATTGATGCACAAGTCGAGAGAGCGTATCAAACGGGCTATATGTCGGCGTGTCTCGATTACTGCTTCCGGAGTGTCAGCCAGCCGGTGTGACATTGTCAGAAACTCGACATCAAGTTCAGCTTTATGAAGCCGCGCCCGTGTCTCGTCAAGTTCCTGCGACAGGTCGTCGTTGAGGCTGCGGAGTCTCGCTATTTCGTCCAGCATCTCCTGCTGCCGCTGGGCAAGAGTGTCAATCTTGCCGTTCAGCTCGGTGAGCGTTTCGAGTAGTTTAGCCATATAAGCCAATTTTGCACAAAAGTAATAAAATATTCCCACCTGCGCAAATGTGCGGTTGATGCCGTCATTATAGCAGATATAAGGGTGTCAGTACCAATTGATACCGTTTTGGGCGGACGAGCGCTTGTCCCACTTGAGGTCCTGTAGCAGCGATGACTTGACAGCTATGTGGAAGTTGTAGCTTTTATAAGGACCGACAGGTACGAACGAGGCCGTCATGGTGAAACAGTGTATGTCGCGTGACATAGAACAGTTCATGTATGCTATCTTCTTCAGGTCAAAGTTATACGATGCCGAGAAGGAGAAGTTCCAGTTCTTGGTGGGGCGTATGTTACCGCTGAACGACAGATTCTGAGTGAATTTGCCACGGAAGTCGAGGCGGTCGTAGTCAAATTCTCCGTATCCGTAATTGACCGAATAGTTGACCGACAGACTCCAGGGACAACTCCATGCCGCATATCCGTCCACGTCGGCATTGGCTGTTTCGTCTTCCTGACGGCGCCCGGCACGTGCACGGTTGTTGAAGGCATCTTCCTCTTCAGTGTCCGGTTCTTCGTCTGTGTTGTCGGTATTATTGCGGGAGTTATCGCGCGAATTATCCTTCTTCCTGCGGAATGTGTCGTTGTTAAAGGTATATGAGAATGAAGTGCCGGTCGACGAGAGTTTAGCCAGGCCCTTACCATGAGCTATACGCAGACGGTCAACTTTAACAGGAGAGCCTGAAGGCGTAAGTGCGTAGCAGTAGGGATCCCATGTGGCATTGAGGTTGAGATTGAAACTCTTGGTAAGTCGCAGCAATATGGAGGTATTGATGTTTGACAGACGCATCGAGTCGGCGGCAAAGTTATAACTCTGGCCTATCGAAAGGTTTTCGATAAGAGATATTTTCTTGACACCGGTTGAGTCCGAATTGCTTTTAACCTTCATTTCAAGGTTATTGGCTAATTGTACGGATACTGTTCCTGACTTTCCGGACGAAGGAGAACCTAACACACCGTGGCTGAAGTAGGGATAACGGCGTGTCACGATGTTACCGTTTGAGTCAAAATACGAGTAATTGCCGAAGTAGCCCCAGAAAGGTTCCGAGAAGTCAGGTGAGGCTGAGAACGATACTGTCGGAGTCAGTACGTGGCGTATCATCTGCACCTTGTCGCCGAGAAACTTCATTGGCTTGAAGAAGCCGTACACTTTGGTGTCGAAAGACAGCGAAGCATTGAAGTCGAAGATATTGTAGAAACCGTATGTGGTATCAAGTACCTCACGGGAAGCCTGCGAGTCCCATTCGCGGCGTATCTTCGAGGTGTACATACGGTCATTGAGGGTTATCGAGGGTGAGACGTTTATGTACTTTAATAGCGAGAATGTCGCTGACACCGGTATATAGTGTTTTATACCGTTACGCCAATCACGTATCAGACTCTTTTTGAAGAACACGTCCTGACGCGCCGTAAGCGAATTCTGGAACTGTCCAGAATATGAAAGTTTGATTTTTTCATACCATCGTTCACCTCCTACAGCACGTTTGCGCTTGAACGGGGCTGTCTGACTCATTGTTACGGTCAGATTAGGGAATGACACAGCTAATGTGGAGTCCTGTGTGCGCTGCGCTATATTGGCTGTGGCCGAAGCACTCCATTTAGTGCCGGGAAAGCGGTAGGTGAGGTTGACAGTAGATGACTTGGTGTTTTCAGTGAATGAGTTATTGTAATACGAGTTGAGGTCGTTGCGTGTATAGCCCGATGTGGCGAAGTTGACCGAGGCTGAGAGGTTCATGTTCGGGTTAGCCTTGGCGTCCTGACTGTGACTCCATACTACTTGAAAGTTATTCTGTTTGGCGTAGTCGTCAGAGCCCTTGTCACCGGTGATAGTGGTAAGGTAGGAAATGTTGAAATTGCCCGAATATTTGTAACGTTTACGGTAGGTGGAATGTCCTGACAGACCCCATGAGCCTTTCGTATAAATCTCGCCGCGTACGGCTAAGTCTACATAATCGTTTATGGCAAAATAGTAGCCGCCGTCACGCAGATAGAAGCCACGGTTATAGTCATCACCGAAAGTAGGAAAAATAATACCTGACGAATAGTCTTTTGTGAAAGGGAAATAGCCGAACGGCAGGGCTATGGGCAGTGGGACATCGGCCAATACCATATATACCGGTCAGGTAACAATATCCGTTTTAGGACGCATCTTGCCGCGTATCACCTGAAAGTAGAAGTGCGGGTG
>CAMWKC010000052.1 GCA_947174735.1 uncultured Porphyromonadaceae bacterium | reverse complement strand
CATCAATACAGGCTACTATGACCAACGGAACCTTGACAACAAATGGTGACACGTGGCTAGCTCACGCCGGACAGGTAGGCACAGAAGCTGTAATTACCGTCACAGCTAACGTCGAAGGGTCATCGCAGACAGTAGGCTCAATGACTTTCCGTGTACGTAAGCTTCCCGACCCCTCACCTTACATACAGGTAAAAGATGCACAAGGCAATCCCGTACAGTATAAAGGATTCCCCAAACGTATCTCGAAAGCTGATCTTATGTCTGCCTCAGGCTTAGGAGCGGCTATTGATGATGACCTGCTCAATGTTACTTATACTGTGGTATCGTTCTCGACAGTATTTTACGACTCTATGGGTAATGCCATTCCTGAGGTATCTGACGGAGCATCTTTCTCAGCACGACAGAGAGAACAGTTCAAGCGTCTCAAACCGGGTAAGGAATTCTTTATATCGGAAGTAAAGGCAAAAGGACCTGACGGCATCACACGCAATATATCGCCTATGCAGGTAGTTCTCAATTGATAAGATGCCGATGCCGACTCAACAACATATTCAGAACAAAAACCGTATGTAAGCATAATGAAGACATATCGCAACATATTAGCTATAGTAACACTGGCCCTCTGCAGCGCCGCAGTCACCGCGCAAGTGGAGACAGGCGGTGTGGTGCGTAAGCGTGCCGAAAAAGAGCAGCAGAAAGCCGGCGAACAGACCGGTCCGCAGGTCACTGAACGAATGGCAGGATTCTTTGAAACCAAAGAACCACATGACGCTGACCTGGCTTACATGCGCCAGATATACCGACAGCTTGATCTCACCAAAGATGCCAACACACCGCTTTACTTCCCGGAAGATGTAATTGACGGTCAGGAAAATCTGTTCCGTATCATTCTTGGCCTGGTAGTAGACGAAAAGATACCGGCTTACGAATATCTGGACGGTCGTGAGGTGTTTACTGACCAATACCGTATCAATGTACCTGAGATGTTGGACCGTTTCGGTATATATTATACCCAAGGCGAAGGCAAAGGCAAGAAGTATGTCATAGAAGAGGCCGACGTACCGACAGGACAGGTACTGAACTATTACATACTTGAGAAATGGGAATTTGACCGACGTTCCAACCGCATGAAAACCCGTGTTGAAGCTATCTGTCCTGTACTGAACCGCTCGGGAGACTTCGGTGGTGAGGCTCGTTATCCTATGTTCTGGGTGCGTTTTGATGTGCTTCGTCCCTATCTGGCACAACAGTACATCTTCCTCAACGATGACAATAACCTTCCCCAGTACAGTCTTGATGACTATTTCAACTTAGCGATGTACGACGGAGAGATATATAAGACACGCAATCTGCGTAACCTGTCAATGAACCAGATGTATCCTGATCCTGACGATCTCAAACGTGCGCAAGACAGTATTGATACACGTCTGCGTGAGTTCGGTAAAGACCTTTGGGTACCTACACGCGAAGAATATCTGGCTCAGCGTGAGAAAGCAGAAGAACTTGCCGCAGCAGCTGCGGCAGCGGCTGATTCAATACCGGAACGTACAGTGGTCGAAGCAGCTGCAACAGACGATGACTCGTCAGGTAAGTCAGTACGCGGACGCCGTACTAAAGCTTCAAGTACCAAGGCTAAGAAAAATACAAAGAAGCCTAAAGTGAAGAGTGCGCCTTCTGGAAGCTCAAACAATTCGGCAAATGCAGCTGCTGAAAAGTCAGTACGTCGCCGTAGGAAGTAATTTTAACTTATAACATACGTACAGCTATACGCCCGGCGCCACGATGGCCTCGGGCTGTATATTTATATAACATACGTATCAGCCGTTTCTGCCAACCCTTCAGAGTAGGACTTTCCTTCAGAGTTTTTTCAAGCAGACTTTCGGCTAAGTCCCGGCTTCCTTCTTTACTATATTGTGCCGCAAGAATGGCACGTCGGTAATCAACTAAATTCAGGTAATGATGCTGACGGGGCAGCCGAGAAGTATGCAATACCTTTTCAATACGGTCAAGTGCTTCTTCCCACTCCCCTGCTTTCGATGTGAAGTCAAGACCGGTAAGCGAATCAGCCTGGCTGTATATTTCTGCCATAGGACGCGGAATCCAGACTACACGGTCCGTCTGCGAAAGTAGACGAACTCCCAATTCCCAGTCATCCCACACTTTCAAATCATTATCCCACCCTCCGGCCTGACGTAATATATCAGTGCGTACGGCATAACCTACCGTACGTAAAGTGGCATGTATCAAATGAGAGTCAAGTGGGTCTCCGTCAGGACCGGGAGTCTGACGGCGTGTGCCATCGAGAAAATTATAATTTACAGGCCATGCGGCTATATCCACTTCTTCATTATTCAAAGCCTTGAAAGCTGTCATAGCCATATCTACATGCATCATATCGTCACTGTCAAAAAACATCACATATTCTGTCTCTGTTTTTTCCAGACCGGCCTGACGCGCATGACACGCACCCCGACGTTCTTCGCTTATAACACGCACACTGAAATCATCTGTTGTGTACCGTTGTGCCCATTCATCAGCTACCGTCCGTGTCCCGTCAGTCGAAGCATTATCAACGATTATCAGCCGTAAGGAGCTAAGGCTCTGGTTTCGCACACTGTCAAGACAGCGCACAAGCAGAGAAGCACGGTTATAGACCGGTACTATAACCGTAATTCCGGGGAGCAACTTATCTTTAGATTCAGATATATTAGTGTTATCGAACATATCTACAAATTTAATCAATCTTTACCATAGTTGGCGAATATTTATTATTTTTGCTGCATGAAGATTCTATTCTTAGGAGATTACTCGAATTTACATGCTTGTCTGGCAAAAGAACTCCGTAGCAGAGGTCACGAAGTTACAGTAGTGTCGGACGGCGGACGATATATGCGTACCGAGGCTGACGTTATGCTTGACCGTCGCCCCGGCACATGGGGTACGCTGCGTTATCTTATCGATATAACACGCCTTTGGTCTAAATTAAAAGGTTTTGATGTCGTACAGCTTATTAACCCGCATTTTGCGGCATTAAGACCTGAACGGCTGAGACCGCTGCTTAAAAAACTGAAGAGCAACAACGGTAGCCTCTTTCTCACTCTGGCAGGGGATGATCACTTCTTTGTAAAAGCATGTACCACATCTGACATATTCCGGTTCTCTGAATTTCGTATCGGTACAAGGCGTACAGAATTTGCTATGCGCGAGTCTATACGCGAATCAGGCTGGATGCTACCCGAAGTAGCCGACTTCAATCAGGAGGTGTACGATACTGTAGACGGAGCTATGTCTGTACTGCCGGAATATGACATGGCCAGCCGTCCTGTGTTGGGAGAGAAACTTGTGTTTACCAATATTCCTATTGACCTTAGTACCTTACCCTATACCCCGTTGCCTGAGATAGGCGACGGACCGTTACGCATACTGATAGGTCTGCGTAAGGCTATGGAAATACAGAAAGGTACAGCACAGATGGTAAAGATAGTAGAAGATATGGCACGTCGTAATCCCCGTAGATTTGTGCTCGACATCGTAAACAGTATACCACTCACCGAATATTTGCAACATATTCAACAGAATCATATTGTACTTGACCAAATGTACTCCTACTCACCGGCTACTAATGCTCTCCAGACTATGGCATTAGGACGTATAGCCGGCTCCGGTGGTCAGCAAGAATTCTATCGTACAATAGGCTGGACCGATACAGAACCGGTATTACGTCTCGACCCGTCGGTTAATATAGAGGACAGGCTGTGGCACCTGCTCCGTAATCCGAAGGAAATGCAACAGCGTTCCTTAATCGGTCGGCGTCTGGTGGAACAGAATAATGATGTAAGTACAGTAGCTGATCGCTTTGAGCAACATTGGCAGAATATTTTAAACCGACCGTCATGATACAACTTCAAGTACTTATATGCACCTTAGGACAGGAAGGCATCGAACGCGTGGCAGCGTGCAATCATCCTAAGGTCGAAGGTGTCGAATATCTTGTAAGCTGGCAGCTTACCGATGGACCGCGCAAAATTCCGGAAGCTCTACAACGTCCTGATTTCAAAATTATCACCAATACTACACGTGGCCTGTCACGTAACCGGAATATAGCTATCATTGCATCTACAGCACCGACAGCTCTTATAGCTGATGATGATATAAAATATACTGCTGAGAGTCTACGTAAACTGATAGCCGCTTTTGATGCACATCCTGAAGCTGATGTATTACTATGTCGTGCTCTGCGAGGTGACGGACTTCCATTTAAACCTCACCCGGACAAAGTCGTTACTCTGGCAGAACAACCGAAAGGATATTATGTCATCTCGTTTGAGATAGCTTTCCGCACAGCTGCTGTCAAAAGAGCCGGACTGCTTTTCAACGAAGTGTTCGGTATCGGAGCACCTCTGCCTATGGGCGAGGAAAGCGTATGGCTCACTGATGCGGTTAAAGCCGGCTTGAAAGTACTCCTGATGCCTATTGATATTTGTACCCATCCCGGTCTTACTACTTCCGAACGCAAAGGTAAAGATCCGGCTCATATAGGTGCCAAAGGTGCAGCTGTAATGCACATGCATCCGTTCAGTTGGCCTTTACGCATGATAGCAATAGGACGCCGTGAAAGTAACGGAATTGAAGGCGGACTTAAAACATACGTAGAATATTGGATGAATGGTGTACGTCTTGCACGGCGTCTTAAAGCATTCCGGAGGCCATCCCGAAAACACAGACACAAATAATGAATCAGAGTGCATCTGTAGTAACTCGGCCGGATGTATCGTTTGTAATGCCGGCCTACAATGCCGCACGTTTCATTGCCCGCGCTCTTGACAGCCTTCTTGTTCAGAAAGGAGCAAAATTCGAAATAGTAGTTGTAGATGACTGTTCGACTGATACAACAGCTGCTATTGTGAATGATTATGTAGCCCGTTATCCGGATAAGATAAGACTTATATCCATGCCGACTAATTCGGGATGTGCCTTTATACCTCGAAAGCGTGCTATTGAGGAAGCACACGCACCGCTCGTAGCACCACTTGATGCCGATGACTGGGTAAATCCCGATTATCTGGAGACACTTCTGAAATACAAACATGACACCGGAGCAGACATAGTATATCCGGTAATGTATCTGCATAACGGGTCAGAGGCAAAACGTTTCGTTCCGGCAATCGATTTTCCAACCGGGAAAGTATGGACAGGACGTGACATGGTGGCGTTAACCCTTGACGGCTGGCAGATAGGTGCCGGTGGAGGAATAATACTTCGTGAGCTTTATCTGGAATGTTTCAGAAAATTTGAAATGGTACCGTCAGTATTTGCCGATGAAGTACTGACGCGTCAGCTTCTTCTTCTCGCTCCGAAAATTACTATAGCCGATACTCCCTACTTCTATATGATGCAACCTGATTCGGTGACACATAGTCCTTCGTTGAAGCTATTTGATTTTCTACAATCTGACCGTGCACTGGTAAGCTTCGCCAACGACTATTGGCAGGCCGGTGAGGAGGTACCGTTCAAAGCAGCCCGGCAGCTATTTCATAATTTCTTCCGTGGTATACGTCTCTTAGACGTTCTATGCAATCTGACACAAGAACAACGATGTGAAGTAAGACATCTATTAAACGAACAGAGGCAACATATAAACTGGGGTCTGCTGCGTGGACGTGTAAGTCCGCGCTACTACATCTTGGCTCGTCTTGGTGTAAAGACATCGTTGTTTATCTTACCGCTATATGACCGATTCAAAAGTCAAAAAAAATTCTGATATATACCGCAGTATCCTGAAAGGTTTTTCGCTGTTTGGAAGTGTACAGGTACTTCAGATTGTGGTTAACCTTGTACGCGGTAAGCTCGTAGCTTTATTTCTTGGTCCTGAAGGAATGGGTATTTCAGCTCTTTTCACCTCAGCCTCACAGACTGTGCAGCGTTTCGCTTCGTTAGGTCTGAATCTGGCTATAGTGAAAGAAGTGGCTGCCGGTAAGGAAGATGCCGGTACTCTCGGCACAGCACTCGGTGTAGCACGACGGCTTATAATACTTACTTCCCTCTTCGGTGCCCTTGTATGTGTGTTCGGAAGCCGTTGGCTAAGTCAGACCACATTTCATAATACCGCTATGGCTCCGATGTTTATGCTCCTCGGAATAGCGGTATTTCTGTCTATATTCTATAATGGTGTGTTAGCTTTGCTTCAGGGACTGCATGAAGTCGGCCGTATTTCCAAAGCTTCGCTGGTAAGTGCTCTGGCAGGCCTGCTTGTAGGTGTACCGCTCTATTGGTGGTTAGGATATGACGGTATTGTACCGGCTATGGTACTATTAGCGCTGACTATGGCTTTATTCTATACCTTAGCTCTGCGTAAGGCCCTGCGCGAACGACAGCATCAACGCATACGCTTCTCATGGCAATCTCACCGTCCCATCGTAGTGCGTCTTATAGGACTCGGCATTATACTTATGATTTCTGATCTCATCGGCTCAGGCTGTACATATATTCTCAACGTATTTCTGAATTCTGTGGGCAGTACTGATACTGTTGGTCTTTATCAAGGTGCCAATTCACTTACCACACAGTATTCCGGCATGGTGTTTTCAGCTCTTGCACTCGATTATTTCCCTCGTCTCTCAGCAGTTGCCGGTGATAACGAAGAAATGCGAAGTGTAGTCAATCGTCAGATTGAGATGGTTGGTTACATTGTTACTCCCATCGTATGCGGACTTATACTTACAGCACCATTAGTTATAGAGTTGCTGCTGACTTCAAGATTTGAAACAGTAACACCTCTGATGCGCTGGATGGGCCTGGGAGTTATGCTCAAGGCTCTGATGTTTCCATTAGGTTACATAGCATTCGCTAAAGATAACAAAAAGGTGTTTCTGTGGCTTGAAGGTATCACAGGCAATCTTCTGACACTTGGCATGAGTGCTGCCGGCTTTCTCCTTTTTGGTCTTATAGGTCTTGGCTACGGTATGGTGGCTGATTGCTGTCTGTGTTTTATAATCTATTACGTCGTTAACAGAAGGCTTTATAGCTTCCGGCTCGACGCAAGAGCCATGCGTGGTATGGCTGTATCTACCTTACTATGTACAGGAACATTTGCAGCTTCTTTCTTACCTTCCGCATTACTTTCTTACATACTTATGGGCACTGTTGCTGTAAGTTCTGTCGCCGTTTCTGTCTGGATGCTACGCCGGCGTCTGCGACACGACCGACAGACTGCTCCAGATGATAACGCGGACGGTGCTTGACTTCTGTGTATATTTTACCTATATATTCTCCTGTTATCCCTAAGGCCATAAGTAACACACCACTACACAACCATACGGATATCATAAGCGATGACCAACCCTCTATAGTATGCCCGCTAAGGTAACGTGCCAGCACATATATCAGTATAGCAAAAGCTACAAGCAAAAATATGATACCGGTAACGAATACCATACGCACCGGACGTACTGAAAATGAAGTTATGCCATCGACAGCAAAGTTAAACATACGTCCTAAGGGATATTTGGTTTTACCGGCTACACGCCGTGCGCGGGTAAAATATACCTTGGACTGAGCAAAACCAAGCATAGGCACTATGCCGCGTAGATAAAGATTACGCTCTTCGTAACTGCATAGAGATTCTATAGCCCTATGGCTCATAAGACGGTAATCGCTATGATTATATACTGTGCGTGCACCCAATAACTCCATAAGCTTATAATGTAAATGAGCCAGACCACGTTTGGCATGGCTATCGCTTGTACGGTCAGCACGCACGCCATATACTATATCATAACCTTTCATATACTCTTCCACCATAGCTACTATTGCCCAGGGGTCGTCCTGCAAGTCGGCATCAATAGTTACTACTATATCAGTATAATCTGCAACAGATTCTATACCTGCAACAAGAGCATTCTGATGTCCGGCATTAACAGAAAGACGTAAACCGCCTACATCCGATACACAATTGGAAGCCAATGATGTTATAACCTCCCAGGTTGAATCAGTGCTCCCGTCATCAATATAAAGAATATAGCTGTCGGCACTTATCCTACCTGTTGTTTTCAGCGAACTGAGTACAGCAGCCAGACAACGGTGAGACAATGGCAAAGCTGCTTCTTCATTAAGACACGGTACGACTATACACAAGACCGGTATCTCAGTGCGCCGTACCATAGGAGGCCGATGAGAGTCAAGCGGAGCTGTGAGATAAATGTGATCTTCGCCGGAATAATCCATAAGTCAGATATTGATAAGCCAGCGTTGATAAACCACACCACTGCCTCCTAAAGAGGATTTCTGACGCAGCAGACCGTGGTTAAGTGTAAGACCGGCATGTTCGTTAGAGGTACCGAAGTCGAAATAACGCCTATGTGAATAAACATCATGAATCAGATAGTCCATAAGCAGTGTGAGAAGCCCCAGACGCCGTCCTGTCTCAGTTGTGGCTATGTACTGACAATGTGCAGTCAGACCGGTATCATAGATGCAGACACCGGCGTGCATTTCGCCATAAAGTGTGGAAGTAAAGAGACGTATATTCTCAGGAAAATGCTTTTGCAACCGTTTCATCTCTTCAGCTGTATGTACAGGTACAGCCTCATGACGCTCTTCAAGACAAGATATAAGCATGGCCCAGAAACAGTCGGTATCTTCAGTAGGACCTACCATGGCACCTGTACCGACAGCCTTACGCAGATGACGCGCCTGAAGCTTATTAAATCCGGGATTAGCAACAAGGTCTATTGTACATGAAAGATTACACTCGGTAAGACAGGCATTATGACGGAACAGGGCGTATAAGTCATCCTGTGCCGGTTGTCGTGTATATATCCACGGAATCGGTTTATAGTCGATAGCATGGATACCTGACTGACGGCAATAATCAACTGCCAAACTGAATACTTCAAGCATATCGTTGCCGTCAAAATGACGGCAGGGTACTATCCAGCCACCGTACGTTAATCCCTGATGAGAGTGCAGAACACCATCAGAAGTAAGGTTAGCCGGAAGGAGTATAAACGGCCGGCCGTCTTTCAGAACAACAAGTGAGTAATCGCTGAAACGGTCACTATGATAATCCATATAGTCGCGAGTCAGCAGAAAAGTTCCGTTAGCTGAAGTTCGTACCAGATGGTCCCATGTCGAACGCATATCGGGAGTATAGCGTATTATACTCCAGTTTCTTGCTGAAGAATAAAATGAGCCTGAACTTATCTTGCCTTCCTGTTCTTTCATGAGGATGGTCATTTTATCCAATTCATAGGATTCTGCGTCTCACGGTTTTTCCAGACTTCAAAATGCAGGGTACTATGTTTACCACCATCTTCATCTTTAATAAGTGAACCGAGAGTCTGCCCTTGTGTAACAGTATCTCCTGATTTGACAGTAGCTGTCCCTATATGACCGTACACAGTCACATAATTACCATGATTTACCATCACCACCGTCTGATAATCAGGCATAATGAATACTGCTGACACCTTACCTCCATACACAGCTTTGACCTGTGCACCGGGACTGACCTCAACATCTATACCAAGATTATCATACATTACATCGGGCAGCCCGGGGTAAGGATGGCGACCGAAGGGACTGATAACACGGAAGGGACCGTTGACAGGACGTGGCAACTGACCTTTCATTTTCTCGAAATTACCATGGGCAGAAGACGAGGCAGCAGATTTCGAAGCAGTGGCAGTAGATGCAACAGGCTTGGCAGCATCATTCTTGTCAGATTTATCATTATGACTCTTACGCTTACGGGCTGCTGCATATTGACCCTCTCCTTTTCTGACTTCTGTCTTTTTATTATCTTTATTTTTATCTGTCTTTGACTCTTTTTTCGGTTTGGCTTGTGCAGTCTCCTCTTTTTTCGGAGTTTTTGAATTATTTTTAGCAGCATTGGCTTGAGCCAGTTTACGTTCCTGTTCAGCTTTTGCTTTAGCCTTTGCTTCAGCTTCAGCCTTAGCTTTGGCACGCGCTTCAGCCTCTGCTTTAGCCTTTGCCTTGGCTTTGGCTTCTGCCTCAGCTTTTGCTTTAGCCTCAGCTTCTGCCTTTGCTTTGGCTTGTTCCTGTGCTATAAGTTGTGCAACCCGGTTACCAAGAGCATTAGCTTCAGCCTGTTTATGTTCCAGATGTGTACGTAGAGCCTGGCCATTCTGACGCAGCTCAGCCACTACAGAATCCTGACGTGCATATTGTGATTCAAGCTGATGCTGAGTCTGTCGCTGACGTTGAAGGGCTATTTCTTGTGCACGACGTGCCGCAGCAAGAGTATCCTGCTGGTTTCGGAGCAATTCCACACGACGATCAAGCTCTGCACTCTGGTTTTTACGCCAGTCAGAGAACTGACTCAGGTAACGCATACGCCTCATAGCCTGATTGAGATTTTCTGATGAAAAAATAAAAGCAAGCTGAGAGTTACGTTTTCTGCCGGCACGTACTTTCTTTATAGCATCAAGATACTTTTCACGTAGTCGCTGTAATTCTGTTTCATTAGTTTTTATTTCACTTTCAAGTTCACCTATATTACTCTGTAGGCGATTCACTTGGGCAGCTATAGTTCCTGCCTGAGTCTTTGAGGCATCTATATCTGTACCGATACGGCTAAGTTCACTAAGATTTTTCTTAACTTTAGCTTCGTTTTCTTTAATTTGCTCCTTAGTAGTGCGTATATCCTGCTGTGCAGCCTGCTGCTGACGTTTGACATCAGCTGAAGTTTCAACGTTTTTTTTCTTAGCAGGCGCACTATTGCCTTTCTTTTTTTGTGTTGTGCTTTTGGAGTTCTGGGTAGTACCTTTAGACTGACCTGCGTTAGATTGGGTAGTACCTTTGGATTTAGTACCGCCTTTGCTACCATTTGTCTGTTTCTTCTGTTGTGTTTGGGCAGAAGTATTATTTTTCTTAGCCGGAGTTGCCGATACCTTAGTCGAAGTAGTTTTTGCTTTACCTGTACCGGAAGAAGACTTACCGGAATTTGAGGTATTTTTACCAGTGCCGGAAGCAGCTTTACCCGAGGTGGCTTTTGACTTAGCAGTTTTAGTCTGGTTAGT
>CAMWKC010000051.1 GCA_947174735.1 uncultured Porphyromonadaceae bacterium | reverse complement strand
TCCTTTAAGGATTCTGTGGAGTTCAATACATTTCCATCCAGTAAGACTCACAGTCACGAGTGGCACAAGATTACTTGTGGTCATGCAACCGTATTACGTATGAGTGCCATATATGGCGCTAATGGGGCTGGAAAGAGCAATCTTTTGAAATGCATCTCTTTATTGAAAGCAATAGTAGGCGCTGATAAGCTCAGTGATTTATCCATAACAAATGACCTGTTCTTCAGATTCGATGAAAAAGGGAAATCTAATCCTTCGGAGCTTGCTGTAGAGTTTTATGTCAATGGACAGATTTTCTATTATCATATTGCATTCACACGAAAGGAGATAGTTTCGGAGGAGCTTATTCTCAGTAGAAAGACTAAAGATATAACCATCTTTAGTCGTACAAACAATAGTGTTGATATTGCCGCTGAGTTTCTCAATTCTATGGGAAAGACAGCTTCTTTAGAGGTGTTTATTGACGGAATAAATCGGCTGCTTCGTCCCGATATGTCTGCACTCTCTTTCTTAGGTAACTATTATTCAAAGGAATTACCTATTGTCAATGAGGCCTACTATTGGATTATGTCTCTACAGGTTGTGCTCCCTTCAATGAGTGTTCATGAGTTGCCTCACCTCATGGATATTAATTCCGAATTTGCCGAACTTGTCAACACGATAGTACCGGAGCTAAAAACAGGTATCACAAGACTACATGTTAAAAAGGAACTTCTGAATGAAGAGGATATCCATCCCAATTCAATACTCGTCAGTGCGCTGTCAGAAGCGAAGAGAGAACCGGGAGTACCAATCATTATCCCTTATACCAAAGCAAAAGAAATATCGAATGTTGTGATAGAAGATGAAAAAGCATATAAAAAGACTCTTGTGGTAATACATACAGACTCCACAGGTAAAGAAATTGAAATGGAAATTGAGCAGGAGTCAGATGGTACAAGGCGATTGATTGAGTATATGCCGTTACTGTATGCTGTGTTGAAAAGTGATAAGGTTTTTATTGTCGATGAGATTGAGCGTAGCATACATCCCATTATGATAAAGACTCTTATAAGTAAGATTTCGGAAAGTAAGGAGGCCAACGGTCAGATAATTTTTACAACACATGAAAGTTGTCTGCTTGACCAATCCATATTCCGTCCCGATGAAATATGGTTTGCACAAAAAGATGTTGACCAATCTACTCAACTGTATCCTTTAAGTGACTATAACATTCATAAGACCGCTAATATAGAAAATGGCTATCTTAACGGTCGATATGGAGGAATACCCTTTTTGTCTAATCTTACGGATTTGAATTGGTAATATGATTCAGCGAAGAAAAGATTATTCAAAAAAGGCTCCTTCAAAAGAAGCCAGTAAAATCTATATAGTCTGTGAAGGAAAAGAAACTGAGAAAGGTTATTTTGAGTTTTTCGAAGGGCTGTCTTCAAATCTTAAGTTGATAATCATTCCACCCGAAGAAGGAACTGATCCATTAAAACTTATGGAATTAGCTAAAAGATTGCTTTTAAGTGAAACAGCTCGTTTTACCCTTGACTTCCAACAGCATGATCAAGTATGGTTCGCAATTGATACGGATACTTGGGAAAAAGAGGGTAAGATTCATTCTTTAAGGGATTTCTGTGCTAAACAAAATGAAAAGATAATAGAGGAATATGATGAAGTTAAGCTATATAAAGCATGGAATGTGACTCAAAGTAACCCATCTTTTGAAATTTGGCTCTACTATCATTTTTATGATATACCTCCTACAGAAAGTGAACTTGAGGAATATCCATCAATAAAATCATACGTACATAATAAGATTGAAGGCGGTTTTAATTACCAAAAAGACCCTGTCAGAATTAAGGATGCCATCGAAAATTCAGAAAAGAATTTTTGGTGTCAGGATAATGGTAATCCGATGGTGTTCTCAACAGAGCAGCATATATTGGGACAAGAAATTCTGAAATTTGTCAGTAGCGAGGTTACTAAACTCAGAAATAAAATGGGCTGAGTATAGTGTTCAAATTGAAAGAAGTATTATAGAGACTATTAACTGACCCAATAAATAATTTTAAAGAGATAGAGCGGGAGATTTATCTTGCTATAAAGAAATATCCCGGTGTACGTAAAGTTTCGCTTATTTCTATGGTGGAAAAAAGTGAGGCTACAGTGAAAAGAGCTCTGAAACAATTAAGTAAGAATAATCTGATTGAATACAGAGGTTCTAAGAAAACGGGAGGATATTTTATTATATAAACCTGTAATTGTTGGAGTAGTAGGGAAGGAGCATTGGGGTTAAAAAATGTTTAATTTGCAATCAGATGGTGAGTAAGTCAGAATATTTTGCTAATTTTGTCACAATTTTTTCAGATAACCGCATACAGCGTCAATAAATTTTCTACCCGAATAGCTCAAGCAAGGCTGTGTGCGCAAGCATATCGTTCACGATTTTTAGACAATACAGGTAATGAATCTTAATGATATCTGCGTAAGGTTCGCGCAGCCGGAAGACAGCCGGTACGCTGACCTTGTGGTAAGACTTATCTATGAGTCGGCGCTGCAACGCGGTACAGGCATAGCACGCCGTAGTCCGGACTATATAACCTCCAAAATAAACGGCGGTAAGAGTGTTGTGGCTGTGCACGGAGACCGTCTGGTAGGCTTCAGTTACATAGAAAGCTGGAGTCACGGTGACTTTGTAGCTACATCGGGCCTGATAGTAGACCCCGAATACCGTCATCTCGGTCTGGCAGCCGCTATAAAAGGAAAGACCTTCGAACTGGCGAGACTGCGTTTCCCCTTCGCCAAGATTTTCTCCATCACAACATCACTGCCGGTGATGAAACTCAATTCACGCTTAGGTTACAAACCGGTCACATTCTCCGAACTTACCGACGATGACGAGTTCTGGCAAGGCTGTGAAGGCTGCCGCAACTACGACATACTGCAACGCAACAACCGTCGCATGTGTCTGTGTACCGGTATGCTCTTTGACCCGCAGAAGCCTTTAGTTGACCCTTCGACTGTCGCACCGGAAGAGGAAACCAAGTCCGAACCCTATATGACACGTATGAAGCGTACACTCACAAAGGTGTTCAAACATTGAACCGTTGTAGTCAGCAATCCTCATCTCCTCAGCAAACACACAATATCCGATAACAGACTTATCATACCCACATCCGACATGACACAGAACAAAAAGAAAGTGGTGCTCGCTTTCAGCGGGGGCCTTGATACCTCATTTGCCGTAAAATATCTTACAGAGGATTTAGGCTATGAAGTACATACCGCGATAGCCAATACCGGCGGTTTCACACCGGCAGAACTCGAGGCCATAGCCGAGCGTTCGAAAGCTCTCGGAGCTGCTTCGCATACGACACTTGACATCACCGGCGACTACTATGACAAGAGCATACGCTACATGGTGGCGGGTAATGTTCTTCGCAACGGCACTTACCCCATATCAGTAAGTTCGGAGCGTATATTTCAGGCTATGGCCATAATAGACTATGCCAAAAAAATAGGTGCCGATGCCGTGGCTCACGGTTCGACAGGAGCCGGTAACGACCAGGTACGCTTTGACCTCACATTCCAGATTTTAGCACCCGGTATCGAAATCATAACGCCCACACGTGACCTCACACTGACCCGTGAGTACGAAATAGACTATCTGCGCCGTCATGGTTTTGAGGCAGACTTTAAGAAGATGGAATATTCTATCAACAAGGGTCTGTGGGGAACCTCGATAGGCGGTAAGGAGACATTGCGTTCGGAACAGACACTGCCTGAGGAGGCATATCCTTCACAGGTGACAGCCAAAGAGCCAGAACGCCTCACTATAAGGTTTGTCGAAGGTGAAATAGCTGCTGTCAACGGCCACGAATATAGCGACAAGGTAGAGGCTATACGCGAGGTGGAGCGTATCGGCTCGCGTTTCGGCATAGGCCGCGACATGCACATAGGCGATACAATCATAGGCATAAAGGGGCGGGTAGGTTTCGAGGCAGCCGGTCCGATACTTATCATCGCTGCTCATAAGATGCTTGAGAAACACACACTCACCAAGTGGCAGCAGTATTGGAAGGATCAGGTAGCCAACTGGTATGGCATGTTCCTGCATGAAGCCCAGTATCTTGACCCTGTGATGCGCGACATCGAGGCTATGCTTGAAAGTTCGCAGCGCAATGTCACCGGTACTGTGGAGATTGAGCTGCGTCCTTATTCCTATACGCTTGTAGGTGTTACTTCAGACTTCGACCTGATGAAAACCGATTTCGGCGAGTATGGCGAAGTCAATAAAGCATGGACAGCCGACGATGTGAAAGGATTTACCAAAATCTTCGGTAACCAAATGAAGATATATCACAACAATCAGGTAAAGAACGGACGTGCCGAGTGATGACAACAGAACAGAACACCCGTGTGCGTGTAGGTATTATCGGCGGTGCCGGTTATACGGCTGGCGAACTGTTGCGCCTGCTTCTTAACCATCCCGACGTTGAGATTGCCTTTATACACTCAACCAGCAATGCCGGTCAGCCTGTGACGGCTGTTCATGCCGGTCTGCTCGGTGAGACTGACCTGCATTTCAGTGCAGACTATGACCTTAACAGTATTGATGTGCTCTTTATGTGTTCGGCTCACGGACATAGCCGTGAGTTCTGGGAACAGAACGACCTTCCGGCACATCTGCGTGTCATAGACCTTGCACAGGATTACCGTGACGAAAGTGCCGGCTATGTCTACGGGCTGCCTGAAGTGAATCGTGACCGTATAGCTATGTCGCGTTTAGTTGCTAATCCGGGTTGTTTTGCAACTGCCATACAGCTTGCCTTGCTGCCCGCAGCCAAAGCCTGTCTGCTGCACGGAGATACCGAAGTGTCGGTGACGGCACTTACAGGTTCGACAGGAGCCGGTGTAAAACCAGGCTCAACCACTCACTTCAGCTGGCGTCAGAACAATCTGTCAGTCTACAAACCTTTCGGCCATCAGCATTTGGCTGAGATAGGCCGTACTCTTAGCTGTGTGGGTGGAGAAGCGCCGGTTATCAATTTTGTGCCTATGCGTGGTGATTTCGCACGCGGCATTTTCGCTGTGTGCCATTTTGATTGTCAGCTTGAGGCTGAAGAAGTCCGTCGGCTGTATGAAAATTTCTATGCTGACGCCCCTTTTACAGTAGTCGCACCCGGTGATATAGATTTGAAACAGGCTGTAAACACCAACAAAGCTGTAATATCGGTGAGCAAGCATGGCCACAAGCTGCTTGTATGCTGCGCCATAGATAATTTGCTCAAAGGTGCTTCAGGGCAGGCTGTACAGAATATGAACATAATGCTCGGTCTTGATCAGCGAACAGGTCTGCGCTTGAAACCGCTGGCTTTCTGAATCGGCCGATGTACGAAACTAAAGCGAAGATAAAAACATGCAATTATTTGATGTTTATTCACTCTACGATATAGAACCGGTGCGTGGCAGCGGTTCGTATGTGTACACGGCCGACGGTACTGAATATCTTGACCTCTACGGCGGTCACGCCGTCATCTCGATAGGTCATTCACACCCCCGTTATGTCAAGGCCATAGCGGACCAGGTAGCCCGGTTAGGTTTCTATTCAAATTCGGTACAGAACTCGCTTCAGCAGCAGTTGGCTGACCGTTTAGGGTCTATGAGCGGTTATGATGACTATGCCCTGTTTCTGTGCAATTCGGGCGCTGAAGCTAACGAAAACGCTGTGAAGTGTGCTTCGTTCGCTACAGGACGTCAGCGTGTGCTTGCATTCGGCGGTGCCTTTCACGGACGTACCTCAGGAGCGGTTGCTCTTACCGATAATGCTAATATAAGGGCACCGTTCAATAACACTGATAATGTGACGTTCGTATCTCTCGGCGACCTCGAAGCTGTACGCCGGGAACTGGCTACCAAAGAATATTGTGCAGTGATAGTCGAAGGTATACAGGGTGTGTCGGGCATATATGAACCGGGTGATGATTTTCTCCGTCAGCTACGTGAGGAATGTACCGCTACCGGAACTTGTCTGATACTTGACGAAATACAATCCGGCTACGGACGTACGGGCCGCTTTTTCGCTCATCAGTATTCCGGCATACGTCCTGATATAATCACTGCTGCAAAAGGTATAGCCAACGGTTTTCCTATGGCTGCCGTACTTATTGCCCCGCACATCGAGGCACGAAAGGGTATGTTGGGCACAACATTCGGCGGAAGCCATCTCGCCTGTGCGGCTGCTACAGCCGTGCTCGATATTATGCGTGATGAAAATCTGATGCAGAACGCTGCCGAGATAGGTGCTTATCTGAAAGAGAAACTGAGCGGTATTGACGGAGTTGAACAGGTACGCGGACGCGGACTGATGATAGGTCTGGAAGTGGAAGGACGTGACGGCGCCGGTCTGCGTCGCGAACTTCTGACCCGGCATCATATCTTCACCGGAGGGGCCGGTGCCCGTACGCTACGTTTGCTGCCGGCTTTGTCTCTCAGCCGCGAACAGGCCGACCGGTTTCTTGAGGCTTTCGCTAAGTGTATAAACTGTTGATAACTATTTTTCCCTCACCACACAAATCAGATAAAAAAGATGAATAAATTCATAGATGTTACCGACATTGGTCCGCTTGACAAGGCCCTTGCCGAAGCAGCCGATATAAAACATAACCGATTCGCATATACCGGTCTCGGCCGTAACCGTACGCTGCTGATGATATTCTTCAATTCATCGTTGCGCACACGTCTCTCTACTCAGAAGGCAGCTATGAACTTAGGAATGAATGTCATGGTGCTTGATGTCAATCAGGGAGCATGGAAACTCGAGACCGAACGTGGTGTGGTTATGGATGGTGACAAAGCCGAACATCTGCTTGAGGCCATACCGGTCATGGGCTCATACTGCGATATAATAGGTGTGCGTTCGTTTGCCGGACTGAAAGACCGTGATGAGGATTATGAAGAACGTGTTATCAATCAGTTTATACGTTATTCGGGCCGTCCTGTATTCAGTATGGAAGCTGCTACACGTCATCCTCTTCAGAGTTTCGCCGACCTTATAACTATCGAGGAATTTAAAACCAAACCGCGTCCTAAAGTCGTGCTGACATGGGCTCCTCACCCTAAAGCACTGCCGCAGGCAGTGGCCAATTCTTTTGCCGAGTGGATTAATGCCACCGACTATGATTTCGTCATAACTCATCCTCACGGTTATGAACTTGACCCGGCTTTCGTGGGCGGTGCCCATGTGGAATATGACCAGCGCCGTGCTTTCGAAGGAGCAGATTTCATATATGCCAAAAATTGGTCAGCCTATACAGCACCTAATTACGGTAAGGTTCTCTCTACAGACCGCGACTGGACTGTAGACGCTGCTAAAATGGCTCTCACCGATAATGCCCGGTTTATGCACTGTCTGCCTGTGCGCCGCAATATGATTGTTACCGACGATGTGATAGAGTCGGAACGCAGTATAGTAATACCTGAGGCCGCTAACCGTGAAATCTCGGCACAGGTGGTAATCAAACGTCTGTTAGAGTCATTGCCTCATTAAAATACATTGGAATGAAAGATATAATCAATGTAATCAAGATAGGAGGCAATGTTATTGATGACTCTGTTGCTCTCAGCGCTTTTCTGACAGACTTCGCTGCTATTGAGGGTTCAAAAGTATTAGTACACGGTGGCGGACGCGAGGCCACACGCCTCAGTGCGCGTTTAGACATTCAGAGCAAGATGATAGACGGACGTCGTGTCACTGACGATGAAACACTCGATGTGGTGGCGATGGTCTATGCCGGTCTGCTCAATAAGCGTATAGTCGCAGCTCTTCAGGCTCGTGGCTGTCAGGCTGTAGGACTGTCGGGAGCTGACGGCGATCTGATACCGGCTACCCGTCGGGCTGCCGAACCGATAGACTATGGTAATGTCGGAGATATTGATGCAGACCGTATATCTGACCGTTTCCTTGACACACTTTTTAAGGCAGGGTATACGCCCGTTGTTTGTGCTATATGTCATGATCGCCACGGGCATCTGCTGAACTGTAATGCCGATTCGGTTGCGGCAGCTTTGGCAGTAGGTGCTTCACGTTTAGGACGCGTACGGCTGACTTACTGCTTTGAGCAGCCGGGGGTAATGACTGACCTGACTGATGAATCGAGCGTAGTACCTCTTGTCACACCGGCTATATTTGATGAACTGCGGAGCAGCGGCAGAGTATCAGGCGGTATGTTGCCAAAGCTTTCTAATGCTCTGCGATGTTCTGCCGACGGAGTAGGAGAGGTGCGTATATGCCGTGCTACTGATCTGTGCACTTCCGGAGGCACAATAGTACGTCAGGCATGAGCGCGGATTATACTTCGCAGCTCGAAAAGGCTGTCAGTCTGCTGCGTGAAATGATAAGACGTCCGTCGTTCTCGCGTGAGGAGGGTGCGACAGCTGATTTACTTGAAGCCTGGCTACGTGATAACGGCGTAGCAGATGTAAAACGTCTGCACAACAATGTCTATGCTGTGGCACCGGGTTATGACTCTTCACGACCTACACTGATGCTTAATTCGCATCTTGACACTGTACGTCCGGCACGCGGCTATACACGTGATCCTTTCGATGCTGAAGTTGAGAACGGTTGTGTCTACGGCCTTGGCAGTAACGATGCCGGTGCCTCGGTTGTGTCGTTAGCCTGTACTTTCCTTGCACTTCAGCATGACACGGCATTGCCTGTCAATCTGCTGTTGGCTCTTACAGCTGCCGAGGAGGTTATGGGTGAGTTCGGTATGCGTGCTTTTCTACCTCATTTAGAAGCTGAAGGTCTTACGCCTGACATGGTGATTGTAGGTGAACCTACCGGTATGCAACCGGCTGTGGCTGAACGTGGGCTTGTTGTTCTTGACGCTGAAGTCATCGGTAAGTCAGGTCATGCAGCCCGCAATGAAGGCATAAATGCCATATATCGTGCTACTGAGGATATAGAGCGTTTGCGCCGTTTCGAAGCACCGGATTGTAGCGCTATACTTGGTCCGATAAAAGTAAACGTCACCATGATAGAGGCTGGTACACAGCATAACGTTGTGCCTGATGTCTGCCGCTATGTAGTCGATGTGCGTACTACCGACGCTTATACTAATGCTGAGACAGTAGAACTGTTGCGTGAGGCTGTACGGTGGTCGGTGCTGACACCGCGTTCCACACGTATACAGGCCTCGGTTATTGATGATACTCACCCGTTGGTGCGTGCGGCTGTCGAGCAGGGTCGCAATACTTTCATCTCGCCTACAACTTCCGATATGGCTCTTATGTACGGTATCCCATCGCTGAAGATAGGACCCGGCATGTCGCAGCGTTCGCACACTGCTGACGAATTTGTGCGTCTTGATGAGATAGAGGAGGCACTACGTCTGTATCCGGCTATAATAAAAAATATAAGACTATAACGGTGGTCTGCACCGACAGATAATCATATACAAACACACAGAATGGGAAAACAGTTATGGAATAAGGGTTTTGAGCCCGACAAGATGATTGAGCGGTTTACGGTAGGTGCTGACCGTGAACTTGACCTGCGTCTGGCGCGCTATGATGTTATGGGTTCGCTTGCTCATATTAAAATGCTTGAGAGTATCGGTCTGCTGAGCTCCGATGAATTAGCTGTGCTGACGACTGAACTGGAGCGTGTGAGTGAGATGATAGAGCGTGGCGAATTTGTGATAGAGGAGGGGGTAGAGGATGTTCACTCGCAGGTGGAACTGCTTCTTACCGCACGTCTTGGCGATATAGGTAAGAAGATACATTCGGGCCGTTCACGTAACGATCAGGTATTAGTCGACCTCAAACTATTTTTCCGTGATGAGGTTCGTCGCATAGCCGCTGCCATGCAACGTCTGTTTGACCGTCTGATTGAGGTATCTGAACAGTATAAAGATGTACTGATGCCGGGTTATACCCATCTACAGGTTGCCATGCCTTCATCATTCGGTCTGTGGGCCGGTGCCTACGCCGAAAGCCTTGCGGATGACGCTTTGTTGCTCGGCGCTGCTTTCGATATAGCCAATCAGAATCCGTTAGGTTCGGCTGCCGGATATGGTTCGTCATTTCCGCTTGACCGTGAAATGACCACCCGGTTGCTTGACTTCGGTTCGCCGCATTATAATGTTGTAGCCGCACAAATGAGCCGTGGCAAGACAGAACGCACCGTAGCCGCTGCCGTCGCAGCTATAGCCTCTACATTAGGCCATCTTGCTGCCGATGTTTGTATGTGGATGTGCAGTAATTTCGGTTTTGTCAGCTTCCCCGACGAACTCACCACCGGCTCGAGTATCATGCCGCACAAGAAAAACCCGGACGTATTCGAGATAATGCGAGGTAAATGCAACCGTCTTCAGGCAGTCCCTAATGAATTGGCTTTGCTTACCGCTAATCTTCCTTTAGGCTATAACCGTGACCTCCAGCTGCTGAAGGATATAATGTTTCCTGCAACTGATACGTTGGTTGAATGTCTCGATATGGCTACCTTCATGCTTGCCCATATCCGTGTACGTGAAGGCATACTTGACGACCGTATCTATGACTATATATTCACTGTCGAGGATGTCAACCGCTTTGTACTCGACGGTATGCCTTTCCGCGATGCCTACCGCCTTATCGGTACCCGAGTGCAGGAAGGTACCTACCGACCTACCCGTGAAGTCCATCATACCCACATCGGTAGTATCGGCTGCCTCTGCAACGACCGTATCGCCGCCAAGATGCACAATCGCCTCGACAGACTGACCTCCTGCTGATTTCCATAATAAAATAACCGAAAGGACAAATTACGATGTCCTTTCGGTTATTTTATATATCGGGTTTTAGTATTTCAACGCCATCCTGTACAAACTGAAGACAACTACCGATGTGAGTTTTTGCCAGTGTTGGTATTGTTAACCTTTGAAGCTTTCAAACTGTTTATTTTGAATCTATGGAAACAGATAACCAACGACTATATAATAAAACCGGACTTGTATGTGGTAGTGTCTGCATTATATGCGGACTTATTATCACACTCATCAGTGCTCTTGACAGTAATTTCAAGCTATCTTTAAGGTTTGCAAGCGGTATCATATTTATCATTACAGGAGCCATGTATGTATGGATTACTTCAAAAAAACTAAAAT
>CAMWKC010000050.1 GCA_947174735.1 uncultured Porphyromonadaceae bacterium | reverse complement strand
ACATAGACATTATAAAAATTAGTGTTCAAGGGGTAGGCACTTTGTCCGGCAATATTTTTTATATCGCTTGCGAGTACAATCTGATAGTAATTCCCAGGTGTTACAGCAACTTCCTGGGCTATCTGTGAAAGGTTCGGATTCTGACCGAAATTACCGTTATGACCGAGGTCGGTAATGCCGCATACCTCAGTGGTAAAGTTGTTAGCACTGTTGATATACACATCTGAGCCTCCTATGGTTGTCTGGCTGTCAGCATCATTCATCATATTGACAGTGATGGTATTGGTCGGGATTTTAGGCTCATCGTCATTACTGCTGCAAGCTGATATGAACAGGCAACTGACGGAAAGAAGAGGAATGATACGGGGTCTCATGTATATATAAATTTCCTGTCGGCTCTGAGGTGTATAAATACCAATAAAAGAAACGTGAGCCAACTATGCCACGTCTTAGTTTGAAGGTCCTGAGAAAACCTGTGAGCAGATGTAACAAAGTAGCTCACGCCGTATGCGTGAGAACCACTATGCTGACCTCTTGCTCAATTGTGAATTTCTCAGGTTCTCAAACTAACAAGATAAGCATAACGCTTCTTATTTTTTCCGAAATATTACGGATTGACCTTTGTCAATCCGATTGCAAAGTTAAGTAAATTTTTTTAATGTCGTGTTTCTTGCTCTTTTAAATGTTTATTCGGATACTTCTGTATATCTAAGTTTAGGGTGTATCCTTAACAAGAGCTGAGAACGAAGGAGACATGCATACTGTCGAATCTGCGAGTATGAGCATTACGGGGCGTCCGAGACTGTCAGCCATAGACATTGCCGACTGTGAAGACATGGTCATACAGGCTGTCGCAAGAGCGTCGGCCTGCATACATGTCGGTGCTATCACCGTAGCGCTAAGTACATCAGTGAGGCACGGACGTCCTGACACCGGGTCTATGGTATGTCCGAAACGACTGCCGGAAGCAGTGGTATGAAAGTTACGATAATTTCCGCTTGTGGCCAGACCGCATGGCGTCGGAAGATTCACGATAAGCTGCGAAGTATGCATTACTTCGTCAGAAGTAACAGGTTTATCAACCGATACACGCCAGGAAGTTCCCCGTGGGCTATTACCTTCCGCTGCGATTTCACCTCCGATTTCGACAAGAAAATCTTTTACGCCATTACGTTTCAGCACAGCAGCTGCCATATCGCATCCAAAGCCTTTGGCCAAAGCAGAGAAATTAAACTGTAAAGCCGCTATATCTTTATATAAGGTGTCGCCGCGAAGATGAGATTTTGTTATACCTACTATGCGTAACAAACTGTCTATACGTAGGGTATCGGCAGTAGGTCTATGACCAGGGCCGAAACCCCAGGCTGTTATCAAAGGTGAAAGTGTAGGGTCAAAACGTCCGTGACTGGCACGGTGTGTGGCCATAGCCTCACGCCATACCACACAGAAAGCCGAGTCTACGACCACAGCATCTTTACTCCTGTTGACACGGCTGACCAACGAAGTGGTGTCGAACACAGACAGTGAGTTTCCGACTTCGTTCAGAGCTGCCATCACCGAATCGTTAAGGTCATGTTCGGAGAGATAAGTGATTCTGAATGTAGTATTCCATATCATTCCCTGCATCAGACGGGCGGGGGCCGGCCTCTGGCAGCCTGCAGCAGAAATAAGGAGGAAAATAACGAAAGTTATAACGCTTAGATAAAGATGTTTGAGTCGCATAGAATATTTTTTGATATAAACAGAAAAATAAAAAATCGTAAAAACGATAAAAAAATATTGCAAAAGTAGCAAAAAACTGAAAAATAAGTATTAATTTAGCACATCAAGAATGAAGGTTTGGGTCCTGCCTTCGCTTGCCTCGTCCTCCCAACTGTATTGACCTCAAGGACTGATAAAAACTAATATAAACGAAAAAGAAAACTTAAAAATGAAAGAATCATTTGTATTTTTGGCTGAAGGCTTCGAGGAGGTGGAAGCCCTGACAGCAATCGATGTAATGCGTCGTGCCGGTATGCCGGTTAAAACTGTATCTATCACATCAGCTCTCCAGGTAGCGGGTGCTCACGGAGTGACTGTCAATGCTGATGTTCTTTTTGACAATACCTTATTCAGTGACCCTGCATGGCTGGTGCTGCCCGGCGGTATGCCGGGTGCTACCAATCTGCACAATTTTGCTCCCTTACAAGGACTGCTGCGTCGTCAGGCGGCCGATGCACACGGACGTATAGCGGCTATCTGTGCCTCACCTGCAGTGGTACTCGGCCAGCTCGGACTGCTTAAAGGACATAAAGCTACCTGCTATCCCGGTTTTGAAAATATGCTTGAGGGTGCTGAGCTTGATACTGCTCCGGTCGTGACTGATGATAAGTTTGTACTGGGTAACGGTCCTGCCAATTCATTGCTTTGGGCCTTATCGATAGTTAAGGAAGAACTTGGTGCCCATAAAGCTAATGAAGTAGCCAACGGTATGTTGCTCTATCCCGCTAAGGCTGCTCAGGAGTGCTACTTCGGCTAATGGATACGTATTATACTGTGGAGGGTCCCGGCGAGGGACGCTATACAGAAAAAATGAGTCGTTTTCTGGCTTTCGCACGCCCGGCTGCCTCCGCAGCCGAGGCGCGCGAAATTGTCAGAGAGTTACAAAACCGCTATCACGACGCACGTCATGTATGCTGGGCGTACATGATAGGTCCGCAGCGTAATGAATGGCAGCTTAACGATAACGGAGAACCTTCCGGTACAGCCGGTAAACCTATTCTTGGCCAAATCAATAGTCTTGAGCTGACGGATGTCGTTGTAGCTGTAGTACGTTATTTCGGAGGTATTAAGTTAGGTACAAGCGGCCTTATAGTGGCTTATCGTGAAGCAGCCCGGCTGGCACTTGAGGCAGCCGGACGTAAGGAATGCCATGAAATGCGCTCTGTAAAAGCTATATTTCCTTACGTAGCCGCTGATGGAGTAATGAAAATCTCCAAACTGCCCGGTATCGAGGTTACAGAGCGTGAGTTTGACAACGTTTGCAGTGTGACACTGCGTATGCGTGCTGACATGATTGATGAAATGACCGGTCGTCTTGACGCTCTGTCCGGTGTCAGTGTCGAAGTAATAGAATGAAATAGGGGAGATAATTGTTGATTTTGTACAGTACTAAGTCTTCGTAAGGCACTGAAAAATGATAGTAAGCAATAGAATTATGGTCTGAAACCCTATAAAAATGGCCAAAAAGAGCCGAAAAAGCTTAAACATATTGTCAAGAATAAAAAAAATTACGATATTTGCACCGCCAAAAAAAGCCAAGACCGTCAGCTGGTCTCGGTATAGAGTAAGAGGGTGAAGAGCCCAATACGAAATGATTGGCCTCGGATACCTCACATAATGTGTAAAAAGGTAGAAATAATTAACAACGGAAATGACAAAAGCTGATATTGTAAACGAAATCTCACGCAGCACAGGTCTTGAGAAAGCCGCCGTGCTGTCCACGGTAGAGAAGTTTATGGAGGTGGTGAAGGACTCTATGGGAAACGGCCATAATGTGTACCTTCGTGGCTTCGGTAGCTTTATCGTGAAGACACGAAGAGAGAAAACTGCTCGCAACATCTCCAAAAACACAACTATCAAGATACCGGAACATAAAATACCGGCATTCAAACCTTCGAAGGTATTTCTGGACCAGGTAAAATAAGTAGTCTCTAACGGCTGAGACTGTGAGGCCGAAGCTGCTGAAACTGCCTGTGTTCGACAAGCATCAAGATAACAACACATAAAAACACAACAACTATGCCAAGCGGAAAAAAGAGAAAAGGCCACAAGATGGCTACCCACAAGCGTAAGAAAAGACTGAGAAAGAACCGTCATAAGAAGAAATAATAACGACGGACATGTATAAGGCCGCCGGTCCTCGCCCGAGGCCGGCAGCCACAGTCTCAAAGAACAAACAGGCGAGTGACGCATTAAAGTGCGACCTGCCACGGTTTGTTCTTTTTTCATAATACACCAATGAAAAGCGAACTGATAGTCGATGTACAGCAGAAAGACATCTCGATAGCTCTGCTTGAGGACTCGCGACTTGTGTCTTTGCAGAAAGAGAGCCGTAACATAGCGTACGCTGTGGGCGATCTCTATCTGGCTAAGGTAAAGAAGATAATGCCGGGTCTGAATGCTGCCTTCGTGGATGTCGGCTATGAGAAAGACGCTTTTCTTCATTATCTCGATCTGGGCGCCCAGTTCTCAACATATCAGGCTTTCGTAAAAGAGGCTCTTGAGGATAAGAAGCGTATACCAAACATATCGAAGTTTAAGACACTACCCGATATACCTAAGACGGGAACTATACAGGACCTTTTACAGCCCGGTCAGGAACTTATGGTGCAAATAGCCAAGGAGCCCATATCGTCAAAGGGACCAAGGCTCACCACCGAACTGTCATTTACGGGACGATTCATGGTTCTGATACCGTTCGGCGACAAAATCTCGATTTCACAAAAGATAAAGTCGGCTGAAGAGAAAATCCGCCTTCGTCAGCTTATCAGTAGCATCAAGCCTAAAGGCTTCGGAGTCATAGTGAGAACATCGGCAGAAAACAAACGTGTGGCCGAGCTTAATCATGAGATGCGTACTCTTGTCAAAAGCTGGGAGGAAGCAATAAGTAAGATGCAGCGTAGTCAGCCACCGGCTCTTATATATGAGGAAGACTCGCGTGCGGTGAGCGTGATACGTGATATTTTCAGCCCTACTTTTGAGAGTATATGGGTCAACGAGGCCGAGACCTTTACCCAGATACAGAACTATGTGACCCTGATAGCACCGGAGACAAAGGATATAGTAAAACTCTATAATAAAGAGATTCCTATCTTCGATCATTTCAACGTCACACGTCAGATAAAGAGCAGTTTCGGTAAGACAGTGTCGTTTAAGAGCGGTGCATACATCATAATCGAGCATACCGAAGCTCTGCATGTCATCGATGTCAATTCGGGTAACCGCTCAAAGGCAAGCCCCGACCAGGAATCGAATGCTCTTGATGTTAATCTGAAGGCCGCCGACGAGATAGCTCGTCAGCTACGTTTGCGCGATATGGGTGGTATTATTGTCATAGACTTCATTGATATGGCCAAGCCGGAACACCGTCAGACTCTCTTCGACCACATGCGCGAAGTAATGGCTAACGACAGGGCACGCCATAACATTTTGCCTCTCAGTAAATTCGGTCTGATGCAGATAACACGCCAGCGTGTGCGTCCGGCCCTTGACATAACTACTGCCGAGACCTGTCCGTCGTGTTATGGCCGTGGAGAAGTTCAGCCTTCGCTGCTGTTTACCGATAAACTCGACGAGAAGCTTGATTATTTGGTTAATCATCTTCAAATCAAGAAGTTTGTGATGTATGTGCATCCTTATGTAGAAGCTTATATCAAGAAAGGTCTCTTTTCGCTTTACGGCACATGGCGGCGCCGCTACGGCCGCAACTTCAAGATTGTAGCCGACGAATCTCTGGCCTATCTGCAGTATCGTGTCATAGATGCCGAACAGAAGGAAGGCGACTTAAAAGAAGAACGTGACCTGAACAGTAATCAGACCAAGAGCCATTCACGAATGAAGAATCACGATAAAGATAATGACGATTAGCGTCGGCGTGAAACCCGTGAGGGAACCTATACGCTGACCAATACATAGAATAACAGACCATGCGTCCGAAGGAATACGTATTCCTTCGGACGCATGGTCTGTATTGAAAGTCTCTTAGATATCCTGACTCAGGATATTTGTTCACCTGCGTCAAGCCAGGCCAGCAAATCAGCTACTACGAATGTCGAGCCGCCGACATAAATAATATCGTCAGGAGAAGCTTCAGTCATAGCTGTGCGCCAGGCCTCGACAGGAGTAGGACAGAGCTGACAGTCGAATCCGTTTGCTTTGGCGAGTTTATAAAGTTCTTCTGCAGGGAGTGCACGCGGTATAGCTGCCTGAGTAATATAATAAAGGGCATGTCGGGGAAGCAGCGGTAATATATGGCTGATTGCCTTGTCTGCTACAAAGCCCATCACCATCCGTAGTCTTGCTCCGTGACGATGTGAAATGAGTCGCTCAAGCTGACTCATGTTGTAGCGTAGTCCGGCTTCATTATGCCCTGTGTCACATATAGCTAACGGACGGTCGTTAAGTATAGTCCAGCGGCCGCGCAGTCCGGTTAGTTTTTCTACTTCAGCAAATCCCCTCCTTATAGCTTCATCATCAAGATGCACTCCGCAGCGACGTAGCATACCTACAGCCGACAGAAGTGTGTTGGCATTGGCAATCTGGTAATCACCGGATAAAGCGAAACGGAACTTACCAAGTGATTTAGCTTCACAGTCGAGGCCTGAAGGTTCGGTCCCGTGAGCGGAACGCAGCAGAGCTTCATCGTCAGCAAATACAATATCTGTGCCGACTTCAGCAGCACGTCGTTCAAACACTTGCCTTACTTCGCCTTCTGCTTCACCTATAACTACAGGTATACCGTGTTTTATGATGCCTGCTTTCTCCGAAGCTATTGCAGGCATAGTAGTGCCGAGAAACTGTGTGTGGTCAGGTGAGATATTGGTTATAACACATGCTACAGGAGTAATGATATTCGTAGAGTCAAGCCGTCCTCCCATACCGACCTCGATGACAGCATAATCCACATTTTGATTTGCAAACCAATCGAATGCCATCATCATCGTCAGCTCGAAGAAGGAAGGGTGCAGAGTCTCATTCTTTAGAGAGTTCCAACGCTGTACGAAATCGGTGACAGCACTACGGGGTATCATTTCACCGTTGACACGTATGCGTTCCCGGAAGTCGACAAGATGAGGCGATGTATAAAGACCGACTTTATAACCCTGTGCCTGGAGCATGGCCGCCAATGTATGCGAAGTGCTGCCCTTACCGTTAGTACCGCCGATATGTATTGATTTGAACTTTGTATGCGGATGTCCGAATATACGGTCAAGCTCGAGTGTAGTGTCGAGGCCGGGTTTATAAGCAGCGGCTCCTACACGCGAGAACATAGGAAGTTGTGAATATAGAAACTGAATAGCCCTGTCATAAGTGCTGTCAGCACCGGGCCGTGAGAATGAACCGAGTTCTTTCTGTTGTGACTGCATGATTTTATCAGAAGGCATAGATAAGATAGCCGGCCAGACCAGCCATAATTATTACCAGGATAGGGTGCAGCTTCACCTGTTTACCTCTGAAAGGTATGGAAAAGAATACCAAACAGAATGCCGCTGCGCATATTATGATGCTGGTGACAAGCTGACGTGTTTCGCCGTCCGGACAGAAGTTGGCGGTATTCATCAGCAATATTGCAGCTGATGCTATCAGGCCTACGACTACCGGACGCAGACCGGAGAATATAGCTTTGATAACACCGCTTTCATTATGACGGCGTATGAAGTGAGAACTGTACAGCACCAGAAAGAAAGATGGTAAGACTACAGCCAGCGTACATACCATAGAGCCGAGCAGACCCCAGCCTATACCGGAAAGCTCGGGATTAACATGGCTCGGAGCTACGAAACCGATATATGTGGCTGAATTGATACCGATAGGACCGGGTGTCATCTGTGATATAGCCACGATGTCGGTGAAAGTCTGTTCAGTTATCCATCCCGGATCAACGACTGAATGTTCTACCAGTGACAGCATAGCGTAACCGCCGCCGAAACCGAATATGCCTATTTTCAGATAGGCCCATATAAGTTGCCAGTATATTTGCATATCAGTTGCTGAAATAGTTTACTTTTTTTTGCGGGTACCCCGCTGTCCTATATACCATACACCCCAGCCGCCGAGGGCTCCGAGCACTATATAGAGTATAGGACTGGAGATAGTGCCGAGATTGAGCGAAATCATCAGTGCCACTACCAACGGAATCCATATAGTACGCCATGTCAGTTTGGCAGCTTTGGCCGATGTGATAACCGGCGCGATGATGAGAGCTACAACTGCCGGACGTATACCCATAAATATGGCTGACAGAGCACGATTCCCTTTTATTGTCTCAGGAGTGAGGAATATGGCTATAGCCAGAATAATAATAAAAGATGGCAGTATCGTACCCAGAGAAGCAAGTACACTGCCACGGGTGCCTTTGATTTTGTCACCGACAGCGGTGGCTATGTTTACTGCCAGAATACCCGGCAGTGATTGTGCTATGGCAAGCAGGTCAAGAAAATCGTCACGCTCTATCCAATGACGTTTGTCTACAATCTCACGTTCAATAATGGAAATCATGGCCCATCCGCCTCCGAAGGTGCAAGCACCAATCTTGAAGAAAGAAGTAAATAATTGCCAGTAAATGTTCATGTAACAGAATTTGTATAGTTTTACCGGTAGAGGTCTGTAACGGCCTCCGCCGACACAGTGTGTTGGCAGAGGCCGTCAGGTCATTTATTGACAGTTAATACATAAAGTATTATCAATATTTATGGTCAGCTGTACGGAGTTCGTCAATACTTATTTTGCGGCGATCCATACAATGCCATACATAGGCAATGTAAAGAATTACCACAGGAATAAGCAACGATACATAGCTCATCACTGTAAGAGTAAAGTGTGACGATGAGGCGTTACGTATGGTAAGTGATGAAGCGGGGTCTATAGTAGAAGGATAGAAGGCGGTATCATTGTAACCGGCTACCCAGAATAAGCTTGCTACTACAAGAAACACACCGAAGCCGGCCGGCCAGATTCCGTATGTGTAGTTACGGCGCATAACGGTACTGATCCAGCCGAACAGTGTCAGGGCTACTCCGGCAAGCAGAGTCAGACCGGCCCACCAGAGGTCGATGTAATTATAGAAGTATTTACATCCTATGGGTATGATAGTAGTATTGCCGAATTCATCAGTAGTGTAGGCGTAACCTACGGTAGTGAAAAGCAAACCGAGGAACCACAGGAAGAAGATAAGGAAGCATCCGCCATAGATAAGGCAACGCTGACGCAGCGAGTCGCGGTACGGATAATTATCTATATTATTAATCATATAGAGGCAGGCCAGAGTGCGTGCGAGGAAGAACACCGCTACACCGAGGACGAGATTACGCCAGTCAATCATTGCCTCAAATCCATGTGAAGGAGCCCAGTTTGAGATTACGGGAGCTGTATTGTCAAGCAGACTGCCGCGTGATACTGTGAACTCGCCACCGAAAAAGAACATACCTACAGCTACGCCTAAGAGTACACATCCTATGAGACCATTAAGGAAAAGGAACAAATCATAGGTAGCTGTACCGTAGATATTGCCGCGTTTGTTGCGGAATTCATAGCTCACAGCCTGAAGTATAAACGAAAACAAGATGATGAGCCATAACCAGTAGGCACCGCCGAAGCTGGTAGAATAAAATAACGGAAACGAGGCGAAGGCAGCGCCGCCGAAGACTACAAGTGTAGTAAAGGTCAATTCCCATTTGCGTCCCAGAGAATTAACTATGAGATCACGGCGTTCGGCCGAGCGTGTAGAGAGCAGCATTGACTGTCCGCCCTGTACGAAGAGCAGGAACACCAGGATGCCGCCCAGCACGGATACGAGCAGCCACCAATAGTTCTGAAGATATTCGAGTGTCATGACTTTCAGTATGTGTTAGCGGTTTCTAAATCCTGAGATGAGCGGATGCTTATCTGGTGCATCATGATGCTGACCTCAGCAATAAGCAGAATGGTGAAGATACCGGCGAATAGCCAGAAAGTGGTAATTACTGATGAAGCGGGAAGAGAGGATATAGCAGCTCTGGTAGGCAACAGGTCCTGTACTGTCCAAGGCTGACGGCCCACCTCGGCAACTATCCATCCTGCTTCGGAACATACCCACATCAGGGGCACTGACAGTATAGCTACCACTTGCATCCAGCGTGCGCGATACAGCCATTCGCGGTAATATACTCCTATAAGTACCAATACATAGAACAGCAGGAAATACGAACCCAGTATAACCATGATACGGAATGAATAGAAAGTAACTCCTACCGGAGGAATAGCTTCGTCTACTGAATCGAAGTAACCATAACCGAAATATGGATAATCAGCCTGAAGAGCCTGCTGTGCGGCAGCCATAGCTGTCTTGTCACCGTTGGCACGTGCTATATCAAAACGACGCAGAGCTTCGTGGGCCTGTTTGCCTCGGGCTATACGTTCTGCGTAGGAAACGGTATTAATGGTATCACCCTGAGCATTGACGCTGACACCTTTGATAATATCAGCTATACCCGGCACAAACGAATGCATATCGTGATTAGCAAGAATCGAGAGACCGTAAGGAATCTCAAAAGCGAAGAGATACTCGTCTTCTGCGTTATTCCACGATTTGTCAGGGTTAACGAGACCGAAGGCTACAAGACTTTGCTCTGATGAGCCGTGATACAGACCTTCCATAGCAGCGAGTTTCATAGGCTGGCAGCGGGTTACCTCAACAGCTGAACCGTCGCCTGTGTACATAGTCAGCAGCAGACCTGCCAGACCTGTCCATGCACCGACTTTAATAGAGCGCTGGGCAAAGGCGGTGTTACGGTTGATGAAGAGCATCCAGCAGCTGACACCGATAACAAAAACACCGGCAAGTGCCCAGCCGCTGAATACGGCATGGAAAAACTTGTTGACTGCCACACCTGAGAAAAGTGCCCAGAAGTCGGTCATGATGTTACGCATCTGTACGGGGTCAAACTCTGTACCGGCGGGATACTGCATCCATGCGTTGGCGACAAGAATCCAAAGTGCCGATATTGAAGCTCCTATAGCTGTAAGCCATGTAGCGGTGAGATGGAAGCCGCGGCTTACCTTGTCCCAGCCGAAAAACATGACGGCGACGAAAGTAGACTCCATAAAGAAGGCTACTATACCCTCTATAGCGAGCGGCGCACCGAATATGTCACCTACGAACCATGAATAGTTACTCCAGTTGGTACCGAACTCAAATTCGAGAACCAGACCGGTAGCGACACCGATAGCGAAATTGATGCCGAAAAGGGTCATCCAGAATTTAGTGGCGGCAAGCCACTTAGGAGAATTGGTGCGGACATAGATAGTCTCCATAATCGCCACAATCACCGACAGACCCAGCGTCAGCGGGACGAAGAGCCAGTGGTAGATGGCGGTCAGAGCGAATTGACATCGCGCCCAATCGACAA
>CAMWKC010000049.1 GCA_947174735.1 uncultured Porphyromonadaceae bacterium | reverse complement strand
GAGAACGGAAGCAAGGAAAGCGGAGGCGGATTTCGAGGCTGTGCTTCGGAAGGAAAGGCTGAGAGAGGACGGAAATAAGTGAATTATTAATTTAATCGTATGGAGAAGGAAGTGAGTGTAGAGGCTGCGCGGTTGAGAATGGCGGATCTGTGTGCGCGTTCGGAGCAATGCAGTTATGATATTGAGCAGAAGTTAAGGCGCTATGGGCTCGGCAGTGAAGAGATTGCAGAGGTGCTGACATTTCTGCGAGAGAACAAATTTGTAGATGACGGAAGGTTTGCACGTAGTTTTGCACGTGACAAAGTGCGTTTTGCCGGCTGGGGTCCTATGAAGATACGGGCTGCCTTGACAGCTAAACGTATAGGGAATACCGACATCAGTGAAGCACTTAAAGCAGTCGAGCCATCAGATAACGAGGAGGCGCTACAGCGTGCGCTTAAAGCCAAGGTGCGTAATCTTGACCCGAATGATCGTAATGACAGACAGAAGGCGTTGCGTTATCTGATGAGCCGTGGTTTTAAAGCAGAAGATTGTCTAAAAGCTGTAGAAAGATGGAGAAAGAATGATGCTGAATAATTAGTTCGATGAATGATACAGAAATGGGCAAATATGAAAGAGTATAAATAATACCTAAATAATGACTCAAGATAATTACTAAAGTATTAAACATAAATAGAGAAAAGGGTATGAAAAGTGCATTATTGGATTTTATCTTCCCACGTCTTTGTCATTTGTGTGAGCTGAAACTTGCTCTACACGAGGAATATGTATGCACCCGATGTCTGACAGACCTGCCACGCACACATTTTCATACCATACGTATGAACGGTATGGAACAGCGCTTTGCCGGTATATTTCCCTTTACACGGGCTACAGGACATTTCTTCTATACACGTTCATCGCCTTTAGCTACACTTGTACATGATTTTAAATATCACGGATTTCCTAACTTAGCACGTTATCTTGGCCGAATTATGGCTCGTGAACTTTACACCACTTCTTTTTTCGCTGATACCGACATTATACTTCCTATTCCTATGCACTACTGGAAGCGGGCAAAACGAGGCTACAATCAGGCACACCTGTTAGCACTCGGAATAGCCGACATAACCGAGATGCCGTTAAGTGATGCTTTACGTGCCCGACGCCCACACAAAACCCAAACAGCCCTTAGTCTTGAAAAACGGCGGAATAATCTTAACGGTATTTTCCGGGTTACAGACCCAGACAATCTTAAAGGACGTGACATACTATTAGTCGATGATGTCTGTACCACCGGCAGTACACTGACCGAAGCGGCAGAAACATTATGGAAAGAGGCCTCACCCAGAGCGCTGACACTTCTAACCTTAGGGGTGACGGTATGAAAAGCTGCGAAGAAAACGAAGATAAATACAGAACGAAATATGCTAAAAATCGTAAAATCGTTTGCATTTAAACCTAAGAGAATGTAATTTTGTATTCTTCCTCTGCAGTACGCAAGCCTCTCTTGTCGACCGCGGACGCTGCCCGAGGGGGCATCGTTCTTGCATGGGGCTATGACAACCTTCAAATTACCAACTGTTTATGAAAAAGATCGATAGGTTCTTAGCTGAAAAACTCCTCCAAATCAGCGCCATTAAACTTCAGCCCGACAATCCATTCGTATGGGCTTCAGGCTGGAATTCGCCCATCTACAATGACAACCGCCGCATCCTCTCCTACCCCGATGTGCGTAACATAGTCAAGGTGGAGCTGGCACGTACTATCATAGAGAACTTCCCGGAAGTTCAGGCCATAGCCGGCGTAGCCACCGGTGCCATAGCTATGGGCGCCATTGTGGCCGACACCATGGGACTGCCCTACGTGTATGTGCGCGATACTCCGAAAGACCATGGTCTGGAGAACCTCATCGAAGGTAATCTGAAACCCGGCCAGAAGGTAGTCGTGGTAGAAGACCTTGTATCGACCGGAGGCAGCTCACTTAAGACTATTGTAGCCCTGCGTAATGCCGGTGCGGAAGTGATAGGCATGACAGCTCTCTTCAACTATGAGTTCCCTATGGCTACAAAACGTCTGCGCGACAACGACATTACCATGGTGGCACTTTGCAACTACACCACTATGCTTGAGGCAGCCCGTGACATTGATTACATCAGTCCGTCTGACCTCGAGACCCTACGTGAATGGCGTAAGGATCCGGCCAACTGGACTGCTCCTCAACGCCCATTCTGATCAGAAATCAATACACATACCATAAAGAACAAATAATGGCAATATTCAAAAGCGAAGAAGTGACACTTCACGCCTCAGCTGAAAAGGCATTCGAGCGCCTGTCAAATCTCGAAGGATTAGGCGACCTGCTCAAAAAAGCAGATCAGGCAGGTGTTCCCGATGCCCAGCGTGAAATGCTCGACAATATCGACATCACTTCAGATACAATTACTATACCCGGCGGACCGACAGGCCCCATAACTCTGCGCAAGACAGAAACTATTGCTCCGACCCTCATCAAAATGGAAGGTGAAGGGACTCCGGTGGCACTGAGTCTGGCTCTGCGTCTGCGTCCGCTCACCGATGACAGCTGTGAGGCTAATGTCGAAATAGACATAGCTATACCCCCTATGCTCAAACCTATGATATCAGGTCCGCTTCAGAAGATGACCGATCAGTTTTCACAGGTGCTCCGCGCCATACCTTTCGGCGACTGAGTTTCCTATCTATGGCAACAAAACATTTTTACCACATCGTATGCAGCGCAATTCTTGCGATATTCACAGCGGCCTGTTCCTCAGTCGATGACGAACGAATACCGAATATGGCTGTCAATATCAACCTTGCCGATGCAGGAATGTGGAATACCTACGGCGTATCCGGCACCGGGCTGCACCGCGACTTCATCAAGGAACTGCGACAGCCCGCCGGATTTCCTTACACCGATCAGACAGCCACAGGTTACGGCGGTGTACTCCTTATAGGAGGTATGGATCCTTTTACAACCAATCCTAATGTGCCCTTAGCCTACGATCTGAGCTGTCCGGTAGAATGTCAGCCTTCAATACGTGTGGCTGTTGACCCGTCTACGCTTGAAGCGGTGTGTCCGGTATGCGGGTCACACTACGATGTAGTTATGGCCGGAGGTTCGCCCACTGCCGGTCCTGCCCTAACAGGCAATCATAAATACTCCCTGCGCCGTTATACCTGCCGTCCAGGACAACTCGGCGGCTATTTCATTACCAACTGACATACCTCCCTTCTCGTCTTCCCAACATAACCCAAAACCTACCCGGCCCGGACAATGAGTCTGATAGAAAGTATAATCTACATGATATGGCGAGGAATTGCCATAGGCATATTCATCTCCGCCCCTATGGGACCGGTGGGCATACTCTGTATACAGCGCACACTCGACCGTGGCCGGCGTACAGGTCTGTACACCGGTATAGGCGCCTCGATTTCCGATATGTTCTATTGTCTGCTAACGGGATTCGGACTGTCGTTTATCGAGAATTTCATAGAACGTAATCAAAACGTCATACAACTTGTAGGCAGTGCCGTACTTGTAGGCTTCGCTATATATCTATTCCGCAAGAATCCGGCGAGTGCTATCAGACGTCCCGCCCAGACACGCGAATCGGTTAAAAAGAATATTCTCGGAGGATTCCTGTTTACCTTCTCTAATCCGCTGATACTCTTCCTTATCATAGGTCTATTCGCACGATTCAACTTCATGATACCCGAAATGAAATGGTATCACTACATAATAGGCTACTCAGCTATAGGAGCCGGGGCGCTGATGTGGTGGTGGATGGTAACGTGGTTTGTCGATAAAGTACGAGCCCATTTCAACGTGCGTTCTATGTGGCTTATCAACCGTATTATAGGTATAATTATTGCTATTTTCGCCATAGTTGGTATAGTCACCGGCATAATTAATCTTACCTCATGACTCTATACTCCGTTCTGACAGCGGTTATATGTTCAGTTATTGTACAGTCAGCTATAGCCGCAATACCGTATAAAGCCTTACGCGGCAACGGAGCCTACGGATATGACAGTTTCACAAATGCTACTGTCCGGGGACTCGAAACAACTCACGGACCATGCGAGGCTACAACCGATATAATTAATAAAGGTGGTTTTCGCCTTACGTTCCGTAACCGTAATCATACAGACTGGCGGCTAAAACTCATCGGAGAATGTGCAGACACGCTCATTATAAATGTCGCCGGAGCCGAAATAGCCGATGCATTTTCCTCACAGAGAGGTCTGAAACTGAACACCAAATATTCCGAAAACTCTTGCGACACCGAGGTTATTTCTGCAATATCAACCTCAGGAGAAGGTAACGCCTGGAACGTCACCCACAATAACGGCATGCTGACAGTCAGCGGTGGATGCAACGACTATGAACAAAGACTTGCTATGCCGTTATCCACTGATTTTCTACCTAAACATATAATATTTGATTGTCAGAATACAAAAGGAGCTCTGATTACCGATATCCTTCTTATGCCTCTTTCACCTCCACGGCCCGAAGCACGCAACATTACCGAACTTGAACAATATCTCCGACAACCCTTACAAAGACGTGAAGGATACTGGCAGATACTTGACGGTGAATTTGACGAAGCTCTGCTTCGCATTGGAGGTGACTACCGCCTGGCACTTATAGCCGAGGGCGACAATTTTAATATTGTGTACATAGACGGTGCCCGTATTAACCCCGGTTACTGGCAGCCGGGAATGATAAAGGGGCACCTTGCGGGTACCCCTTTCGACGGTATCTATGATGTGACATGGTATGATGCAGAAGGACTTCCTATGACCCACGGTATTAAGGCACAATTTGAGTCCGATGCCACATTAAGTCTTCAGTTTCCTTATCAGTCAAGTCGTATACGCTTGCAGCGCTGCACCATACAACGCTGAGTCTTACTTGCCGTTCATAGGTGTGGTTGCAGGTTTAGGACGTGTGGCATCGCCTTTCTCATCACGGCCAGTAAGGACCTCCAGCATTTCCGGCAAAAGCAGATCAGACAAAGCATAATAATCAAGATTCACTACAATTTCGCCCGCCGCATACGGAGCAATTTCATAAATACCGTAGACAAAATTAAGACCATCCGCGGTAACTTCAAAATTTGCAGGCAACGGTATCTGGTCAACAGGTACTAACAGACTACGGTTATCTTTAAGCTGCCCACGTACAAGTTCTTCCAGTTCTGCTTCCATATTCGGACGTAAGAGATCATAGATACCTAATATACGATTATCATCTATGGAGTAATTCAGATAAGTAGTACTGTAACGTCCGTGAGCCGCACCGGCTGTATAACCGGCTGAGAAACTTCGCCATACAATCACACGCGGTGTCATAAGCACTATAGACAGCTCATTCTCCTCAAAACTATCAGTCTCAATGTTTAGTGTATCGACTACCTCAACCGGCGAATACTCCGAAGTACGCCGAAGGAGTACCGTACCTTTCTGCGACAGATCAACACCGGCTATAACCTGTAGACTGTCACGTAAGACTGTTATATCCGCTTCGCCTATACTCACCGGTATCACACCGCGACCGGTAGCCCTCAGATAGATAGGGGCCTCACCGGTATAAGCACTGTCAGAGTTCAGACACGCGATACCGTCATAGCTATATGATTCGAATGTCATCCCCTCATGAGTCCGATTACCATCAGAGCAAGAGGATGTGAACAAAGCACCTGTAAGCACTGCCGCTGTCAGAGCGGCCATCTTTATATTCCGCATACTTACATTATGATTTTCAAGTGATTGTATTATTATTCCATTGTCTGTCACCTCTCACCAGCCACCGCTGGCACCGCCACCACCACTGGCACCGCCGCCGAAGCCTCCACCACCGAAACCGCCTCCGCCAAAGCCTCCGCCGCCTCCACGATGTCGTGCAGCCCCTAATATACTACCTATAGTAACAGCAGTTTCTACCGGATCAGGTTTACGAGGTATGGTATAACGGTCACGCTTCTGATGATGGCAGTACTCGCACTCATAGACACGCTCGCCCACACCTTCCTGTTGCGTAGTAGCCGGTACAACCGGTTTGTCATATTTCATTCTCATGGCCACGGTGTGACATGAGGGACATTCCTGATATTTAATCTGTTTAATACGGTAAGGAAAACGCTCTACATTACCACATTTCATACAGTGCCATACATCGTAATCAACCGTATTCAGACGTTCCTCAAGGTCCTGTGCCGGAGTAAGCCATGCGTTGTCCTCCTCCTCGCCAAGCTTTTCCATACGGGTGCCGCAACGGTCACACTTTAGAACTCTGTTACGGTTACGACGGTACAGCCAGCGAGCCAGCAAAGCAAATACCACACCTATACCTCCTGATAAAGCAGCCCCTATCCATAATATGCCCTCCTGACGACGCCAGAACTGAGCACGGCTATATGTATTTCTGTTACGTCGTGACTTTATAAGAGCACAAACAAACCATACAGCAGTAACAACAGCCATAATTATAACAAGCGATATTATAACACTCATTATATCGTCTGATGATACAGGCGCCTCCTCGCTAAGTCTACTGTTACCCGAAGCACTACGCAGCTCTTCAGCTACATCAGGGTCACTAAGTGCAGAGGCTATGGCACCTGTGGCACCTTCAATAGCACTATCAAGATCACCCTCACGCATAGCCGGTATGACATAACGGTCTATTATACGCCGACAAGCCACATCGGTCAGTACTCCTTCGGTACCGTAACCTGTCTCGATACGAACCTTACGCTGTTCGGGAGCTATGACCAGCAGCACACCGTTGTCACGGTCACTTTTACCGACACCCCATTCCTTAAACAGTCTGTTGGTAAAAGATTCTATATCCGTCTCACCCATATCGGGAACTATAGCCACGGCTACTTCAGTCGTTGTAGAATCACGCAGATTATTAAGACGACTGTTGACACGTGCCTTAGCACGCGCCCCCATCATATTACCCGGATCAGATATGTATGCAGTACGGTCAGCAACATTAGGATTGGGCATATCCGAAGGTCTGTAGACACGGGCAGAAACACAGAAGCATGTCAGTATAAATAATGACAGCATAATAAGACGCAGACATCGAGATTGCGGAGAACGCGTAGAAAATACTGTAATCATAAGGACAGTTAGAATTTCGCGGTCATACAGCAGGCAGACTGTGACCGTTGAGTTTACGAAATAAATCAAGGGCATATACATCTGTCATGCCCGAAATATGGTCAAGAACACCTTGCAGACGACTGTATGTATCAGGCCCGGTCATATCGTACTGCCGCGGCACCTGTGATAACAGCAGACGTGAGAAATTACGCTCCGGATGCATAACAGCTTCGACAAGATTACTCATCAGATAGTTGATAATACGATTGCCAGCTATCTCCACATCGACTACCTCCGGAGCTACATATATAATCCGGTAAGCTATATCCGAACACTCACGGTAAGCATCGGCAAGCAGAGAGGGAAGATTGTCGATAAGCGAATTTTTGAAAGCGCCACGTAATATCTCGTCCTGATTATCAGCAAACACAGCAGCACACCCGCTTACCAAAGCACCTATGACATTGGAACGCAGATAACCTACCTGTTCGTTAGGATCGGTAAGATGAAGCATCGCACGCTCCATGCGTGCCTGTTCGTCAGGTCTGAAAAATCCGAGGAAAAGACTTCTGACCTGCGAAGTAGGCAATATTCTCAGACGGTGAGCATCTTCGATATCCATTATCTGATAACATATATCATCAGCAGCTTCCATCAGATACACTAAAGGATGACGCCACCAGCTACCGTCAGCATGCTGTCCTATACCGAGTTCAGCAGCTACTTTGCGGTAAGTTGCTTCCTCGCTTGCGAAGAAACCGAACTTACCTTTCTCACCGGCCAAAGTAGAAGGATAAGGATACTTGACAGTAGCGGCAAGAGTACTGTACGTCATAGCCAGACCACCCTCACGGCGCCCCTGAAACTGATGGGTAAGCAGACGGAATGAATTGGCATTTCCTTCGAAATTAGTAACGTCCGCCCACTGTTGTACACTGAGCTGTGTACGCAGAGCCAGACCGGGACCTTCAGTAAAAAATGTCGCTATTGTCTTCTCACCGCTATGACCGAACGGAGGATTACCAAGGTCATGACTAAGACAGGCAGTAGCTACAATATCACCTATATGACGCAACGCCTCACCGGCACCGCCCGGGACATCAAGCAGCAGAGCGGCCTCATTAGCCATAGAACGCCCTACCGACGACACCTCCAGACTATGGGTAAGGCGGTTATGCACAAAGATGCTGCCCGGCAGCGGAAAGACCTGTGTCTTATTCTGCAGCCGCCGGAAAGGACTCGAAAAGATAAGTCTGTCATAATCGCGTCTAAAGTCACTTCGTATATGAGGACGCGAATTGTGACATTCCTCCATGCCGAGGCGCTTGTCTGATATAAGGCGCTCCCAGCTCATAGAGACAACCGGAGTAGTCTGGTATTGCATAAATGTATGATGAGGAGTATACAGAGTTATGAGAAGAGATGAAAGTTGACACTGCAAAAATACACATTAGCAACGGTTCAGCCAAGAGCAGAAGCAATACAAAAAGGTAGTAATCGTATATTAAGTTTATTTAACCTTACATATCCTTCTCTAACGTACTGTAACAACAATGCGTAGGCAATAATTAATGACTGCTGTGCGTTTAAGTTACAATGAAACGATTTAGGCCGTTACATACCATCCGGACATCAGGACGGGCACTTATGCTCGCCGCCCTATTGCTGTGCCTGTATGTGCCGGCTGCTTTAGGTCGTCCGGGCGACAAGTTGCTCAATCGACCTTATGCTGACCATAAGCTATGGCACTTAGGCTTTTCAGTAGGCACACACGTACAGGACCTTTCATTCACCCACAACGGGTACGTCACCCCCGACGGACAGCAATGGGTAACAGAAGTCCCGGACTTCGCACCGGGCTTTTGCGTCAACGTATTAGCGGACCTGCGACTCGGCTCCTACTTCAACCTGCGTCTGACACCAGGTATGTATTTCGGTAGCAAAAACGTTCTGATGCGCGATCTCAAAAGCGACTTACGCCAAGCACAGGACATAAAGAGCGCGTATGTAGTTGTACCGCTTGATCTGAAGATTTCAGGAGCACGTTTCAACAACACACGACCGTTTATAACGACAGGAGTGATGGGTAGTTTTGATGTCAGTAAGAAACGCTCAGAATTTCTGTGGATGAATACTTCAGATTTTTATCTCACACTGGGCCTGGGCTGTGACTTTTACCTCCCCTTTTTCAAGCTCATACCAGAAATTAAGTTTTGTTTCGGCCTGACTGACGTGTTACGCCATGACCGTCCTGATCTGGTCGATGACCCCGAGACTTTCAAAATCACTCAGTCGCTCAAAAAGATAAAGAGTAATATGGTGGTTATCAATTTCTATTTCGAATGAGCCCGAATCTTCTTACTCCAAAGTCTATCGGTCACAAGACTTTTAATCTTGTACTGTGTGCCCTCTGCACGGTTCTCGGCATGTTGCTGCCGTCGGAAGCCCAGGCACAGACCGACGCTCAGTTCACTCAGTACTGGGCTGTACCGGCTTATTATAATCCTGCTGTAGCAGGGTCGACTGACTGGATACGCATACGAGGCGGAGCGAAGTTGCAATGGGTCGGTATCGAAAACGCTCCGCAGAGTTTCATGGCTGTGGTAGACAGTCCTTTCCGTATCGGCCCCAAACGTTTCGGAGCCGGAGTTAACTTCATGCAGGAGACACTTGGTCTGTTTAAGAATATAATTCTTAATGCCCAGTTATCATATAATTTCAAACTCTTCGGAGGTAGACTGGCTATAGGAGTGCAGGGCGGTTATCTTACCACTAAATTCGAAGGTTCCGAAGTCTACATTCCGGATGATGATGACTATCACAACGGCAGCGACACAGCCATACCGAATAAGGACCTTGCAGGTAACTCCTTCGACTTATCGGCAGGTCTCTATTATACACACCGTCTGTTCTGGGTAGGTGTATCAGGACTGCATCTTCTCAATCCTGTAGTTCAGATGAGTCTCGAAGGATCGGCAGCTAACGACTCACAGGAATACGAAACTGAAGTGTCCCGTATGCTTTATTTGACTGCCGGTAGCAATATAGAGCTAAACAACACGTTATTTACATTGCAGCCCTCAGTGCTGGTCAAGACAGACCTCAATACCTTCACACCGGAGGTGACACTGCGGGCCACTTATAATAAGTTTATAACCTTCGGCGCGGGTTACCGGCTCAACGAGGCGGTCAGCGTCATGATTGGCGCTGAGTTTAAGAACTTCTTCTTAGGTTATGCCTACGACTATCCTCTGTCTGCCATAGCCAAGGCATCGTCGGGAAGCCACGAAATAGTAGCCGGCTATCAGCTCAAACTCGACTTCTCGGGTAAGAACCGAAACCGCCAGCGTTCCATAAGAATCATGTAACGTTAAAGAGACAATGATGAATATAGCTAAAGCATATCACAAGCACACACGCACCATAGCGCAGACCCTGACCGCCATAGGTCTGTGTCTTGTTTTTTCGTCGGTACTGACTTCGTGCATGTCGTCACGCGGCAATGGTGCCGGCGGTGAAGTAACCGGCGTTGGCGGTAGTTCCTGGGCCGAACCGACACCATACGGCATGGTACTTGTAGACCGCGGAGCATACGCAATGGGTCCGGCGGCCGACGATTCGACATGGGGTATCAAAGGCGATGCCCGTGGTGTGTCGGTCGATGCCTTCTGGATGGACGAAACTGAAGTCACCAATTCAAAATACAAACAGTTTGTATTCTGGGTACGCGACTCTATAATACGTGAGCGTCTGGCCGATCCGGCATTCGGCGGCAACGAGGCTTTCAAAATCGAAGAGGACAAAGAAGGTAATCCTATTACCCCTTACCTCAACTGGAATAAAGCCATACCCTGGAGAAATGCCAACGAAGACGAGCAGCGTGCCATAGAGAGTGTCTACCGTACCAATCCTATTACCGGACGTCGTGAGCTCGACCCCACACAGCTTAACTATCGCTACGAAATCTTCAACCACACAGAAGCAGCCAAGCGTAAAAACCGTCTTGACCCTACACGTCGTGAGTATAACACCGATAAACCGGTACCTACAGATTTACCTACCATCTCGAAAGATACAGCTTACTTTGACGATGAAGGCATGATAGTACGCGAAACAGTAACACGTCCTCTCACCGGTGATTATGACTTTCTCAATACATACATAGTCAATGTATATCCTGACACAACGGCCTGGATTAATGACTTTGAGAATGCCT
>CAMWKC010000048.1 GCA_947174735.1 uncultured Porphyromonadaceae bacterium | reverse complement strand
CGATAACTTTCTCTTAAACCATTTTTAGGGGTTAAAAAAAGCGTACCTGTAAAATATTTTATATTGCCAAATATTTTAGGTAAAACTTATTGACAACTTATCTACAAGTTATTGACAGGTTATTGACAACTTATCTACAAGTTATTGACAGGTTATTGACAGTTATCTACAGGTTGTTGACAGGATTTTTAGTAACTTTGCAGTATCGAGAATTATTTCTCTATTATAATTATATTGCTAATAACTACTAACTTAAATCCAAAAATAGGACAATTTTCAGCTTCTACCTGTAAAATATTCCAAATTACCAAATTTTTGAGACAAAAGTTATCAACAAGTTATTGACAGTATTTATTGTTTTTGTTGTTAATAATCTTATTAATTTTAAAATTTATAAAACCTAAAAAGAAATGAACGCAACTGAACATCATGATCACGACAAGCTGTGTGAAGAGATAGCTCGTCTCAAACGGGAGAAAAATGCTCTCATCATGGCTCACTATTACCAGCGTGACGAGATACAGAAAATAGCCGATTTCATCGGCGACTCACTTGCACTTGCACGACAGGCCGCACTGACAGATGCTGACATTATTGTCATGTGCGGCGTGCACTTCATGGGTGAGACAGCTAAAATTCTCTGTCCCGATAAAAAGGTACTTGTACCCGACACTGCAGCCGGCTGCTCTTTGGCCGACAGTTGCGATCCGGAGGAATTCCGTGCTTTCGTTGAAGCTCATCCTGACCATACGGTGATAAGCTATGTCAATACTTCGGCAGCTGTCAAGGCTCTTACCGACATTGTGGTTACTTCAGGAAATGCCCGGCGTATAATTGAATCTCTTCCGGCTGATGAAAAAATTATCTTCGGTCCCGACCGTAACCTTGGTGATTATATTAATCGTGTAAGCGGTCGTAATATGACCCTATGGAACGGCGCCTGTCACGTACATGACCGTTTCTCACTTGATAAGATTATGGAAATGAAACGTGCCAATCCGGAAGCCAAGATATTGGTGCACCCTGAATGTCGACGTTCACTACAGCTCATTGCTGATAAAGTAGGCTCTACCGCTGCTCTGCTTGATTTCGCACGTACTGATTCCACTCCTATATATATAGTAGTTACTGAAAGCGGTATTCTCTTTGAAATGCGTAAGAAGTGTCCGGATAAAACATTCCTCGCAGCTCCGGCTGATGATTCCGAGTGTCAGTGTAATGAATGTGACTATATGAAACTGAATACTCTTGAGAAAGTCTATCGCGCTTTGCGCGATGAAACCCCCGAGATTATAGTCGATGAGGAAACAGCGGAAAAAGCCCGTCGTCCTATCGAACGTATGCTGGAATTATCACTCTGAAATCACCAGTATGAATCATACTGGGACTGAAAAAGTCCGTTACTCTCCCGAGGAGAATGACAGACTCAAGAAAAATATTCTGGAACTTACACGCTGCTCTTTGAGCGCCTATCGCGCTTTGGAAAAACTGCCTGTGCTGTTGTTAGCCGACAATGTGCGTTCGATGCACAACGTAGGAGCATTTCTGCGCACTTGCGATGCCTTTCGTATGGCAGGAGTAATTATGGCCGGTATCACACCCGTACCGCCGCATCCTCTTATTTCCAAGACAGCTTTAGGAGCTGAAGATTCGGTAGCATGGTACCATGTAGTTGATGCTGTAGCTGAGGCACGGCGTCTTCAAGCAGACGGATGGACTATCTGTGCTCTTGAGCAGGCACACAACAGTGTGCGTCTTGATGATTTTACTCCTTCGCAGGATAAGCGCTATGTCATCGTAGCAGGCAACGAAGTCGAAGGTGTAAATCAGGAAATAGTAAATATAGCTGATATGGTGCTCGAAATACCTCAGGAAGGCGTGAAACATTCTCTCAATGTCTCGGTAAGCGCCGGTATAGCGTTGTGGCATTTCTATGCCTCACTGTCGCGGTTATAGAAGTAACGTGCGGCAAACCGATAGAGCGGTAGTCCTCCTATATAAGTAAGTAGTGCTGTAATACGGTTGCGGAGCCGGGCCTTACTGTTGAACAGAGTTTCATATCTTAGATTCTTTACGGTTTGCCAGCAGAGACTTTCGGTAGACGGATCATCATATCTGTTGGCAGCCATCAGGCCTATCATATTGAGATTGGCACTTAGCATCCGGTCGTGTGCAGCAGGAAGCAAAGCGGGACAGCGGTGTGCCACTTCATCGGTCACTCCGGCCACAGCACGGAGCACATGCAGACGCTCAGGACGGAAAGTATGTAGAAAGCTGCCTTTGTGCTGACGGTACAGATACAGAGGTTCGGAAGTATAGGCTATACTGTATGCCTGTAGAAATATGCGGGCTGATACCTCAAGGTCTTCATACCACAAACCGGGTGTGTAACGCACCGTATCCCAAAGAGAGCTTCGGTAGAGTTTCCCCCACACCGAGCTTGTAAGACGACTCGTCTGATAAAGCATCAGTTCGTAGGCCTGTGGTCCGCTGTATTGTTTAGGTTGCTGAAATGCGGTTACTGATATATCAGGAGTGTCGCTGAACGTTATCTCACCACAACCCGCTATGTCGCATCCGGTCTGTTGCATGACTTCAAGGAGTCTTTGCAGATAAAGAGGTGCAATCATATCATCGCCGTCAAGAAATGTCAGCAGACTGCCTGTATGAGCTTCTAAACCGGTATTACGTGCTGCCGATACACCGGCGTTAGTCTGGTGTATGGCCTTTATTCGACTATCGCGCTGTGCATAACCGTCACATATAGCTCCGCAAGCATCTGGCGAACCGTCATCTATAAGCAGTAGTTCCCAGTTATCAAAAGTTTGAGCCAATACGCTGTCAATACATGCCGGCAGGTAGGATTCCACACGATAAGCAGGTACGATGATTGATATTTCAGGTCCGGACATGGTTTATAATTCAGATAAAGTGTTGCATACTGTCATAGACAGGAGGGAGCATATCTAAGATATGCTCCCTCCTGTCTATGACAGTATGATTCGATTTATACAGTCAGTATTTCTTTCTCTTTGAGAGCGAATACCTCGTCGATATTCTTCATGTATTTATCATGCAGTTTCTGAACTTTGGCTTCGGCGTCTTTTTCCACATCCTCGCTCAGACCGTTCTTGACCTCTTTTTTAAGACCGTCAATAGCCTCGCGGCGGGCATTGCGTACCGATACTTTTGCCTGTTCAGCTTCGGCCTTTGACTGCTTTACGAGCTGTTTACGACGCTCTTCGGTGAGCGGCGGAATATTAAGGCGTATCACTTCACCGTTGTTCTCGGGTGTCACACCAAGATCGGAGTTGATGATAGCTTTCTCAATTTCCTTAAACATCGATTTTTCCCACGGAGTTATAGCTATAGTACGTGCATCAGGTACACTGACATTAGCCACGTTGCTGATAGGAGCCTGTGAGCCGTAATAGTTTACACGTATGCCGTCGAGCAGACGTGCGGAGGCTTTGCCGGCGCGTATGTGCGACAGGGTGTCGTCGAGGTATTCCACTGCCATCTGCATCGAATCTTCGGCATTCTGGAGATATTCTTTTACTTCCATGATATTTTGCGTGTTGGTGGTTATGGTTAAGTATGGTTTATGCGATTATTGACCGTCAGCGGGCCGGGTGTACGAGTGTGCCGACATTTTCTCCGGCTATCATTTTGCCGAGATTACCTTCTATATCCATATTGAAGACGTAGATAGGCATACGGTTTTCCTTACAGAGAGCTGTGGCAGTAAGGTCCATTACTTTCAGACCTCTGTTTATAACTTCGTCATAGCTGATTTCATCAAACTTTTCAGCTGTCGGGTCTTTTTCAGGGTCAGCTGTGTATACACCGTCCACACGTGTACCTTTAAGCATAACGTCAGCTTCTATCTCAATAGCACGGAGTGCCGAACCTGTATCGGTTGTGAAGTACGGACTACCGGTACCGCAGCTCATTATCGCCACTTTGCCTTGACGCATGGCTTCTATGGCATGCCATTTTGAATACGGTTCACCGATAGGGAACATCGGAATAGCCGTAAACACCACCGAAGGCTGTCCGACGGCTTCGAGAGCGCTACTCAGAGCCAGCGAATTGATGACGGTTGCCAGCATACCCATCTGGTCACCTTTGACACGGTCGAAACCTTTTGCCGCACCCGACAGGCCACGAAATATATTTCCGCCTCCTATAACTATGCCTATCTCGACTCCTGCATCGGCTATTTCCTTTATCTGGCGGGCATAAGCGCTGAGACGCTCCTTATCTATGCCATAGCCTTGCTGTCCCATTAGCGACTCGCCGGACAGCTTGAGTAATATACGTTTGTACTTCATAAAATGATGTTTCCTGTACGTTCACAATAGAGGCCGTGAGCCGATGCCGGGAGGGGCGCAGACGCTCTCGACTTGTCACCCACAAAGTTAATGTTTTTAGTTTAGCTATCAAAAAAAATATCGCTGTTGTGAAAAAACTGTCTTAAAATTTGCACATCTCGAAAATACTACCTACCTTTGCACTCGCAAAGACGCAAGGGAAGAGTCCATAACGTCGCAGGATGCCTTAGGGTATCTTGATATAACTCTTGGAGAGGTGGGTGAGTGGCTGAAACCACCAGTTTGCTAAACTGACGTAGGAGCAATCCTACCACGGGTTCGAATCCCGTCCTCTCCGCCCTAAATAAAAACTCTGCCGCAATTCTGATTGCGGCAGAGTTTTTATTTTTCTAACCTGTTAAAATAGTTAGTATAAGTTGATGTATGGTGTAAAGATTTAATAGTGTAAAGATTTGTTATTCCGTAATGAAATAAATGTCTGTGTAGTTCTGTGTTTCAGTTCCCGTGTTGTTCTTGTGTCCCTCAGGTACGACGTTCCCGGCGAGCAAAGCGAGCTATTCCCGTGTTGTTCAATTTATGGAGATCAAAGATAATATCTATATATTCCTTTAGGCAGAATTTCTTTACGGTCTGAAGGTGTGGAAGCAGTACAAAAGTCAGTGGCTCCAAAATTAATAAGATAACCCAATCTGATATGTGAGAGTTGCATATAGTTTAATAGCTGTCCCACTTCGCGAATACTCATGGCAGGTAATGATTTAAGCTCTACTATTATTTTTCCTTCGACAACTATATCAATACGGTACGGATTATGGATTGAAAGACCTTTATATATTACGGGCAGACTCACCTGACGTTCACTGGTGATACCGCGTAGGAACAACTCATAATGCAATGCCGCTTCATAAGCGGTCTCGTGCAGATACCCTCCCAAACAATTACGAACTTCAAAAGCAGCCCCGATAAGTTCATAACTAAGATTTTCCATAACACTGTAAATTTAAACTACACTACAAAGCTACGTATTCTCTTCAACTCTAACAATACTTTATTTGAAATTTTAAGTTCTGTTATTTAAGACGAACAACATGGGGATACTCGCTTCGGTCGTCGGGAACACCTCACCTGAGGAACACGGGAACAAAACGGGAACTGAAACACAGAACTACACAGAACTAAAAAGTCAACTTTCGCAAGGCATATACTGTCAGCTTTCATCAGTGCTTAGAACTTAAAACAGTCAACCGAAATCAGGTAGTCATAGCTATAATGCCTGGGTCAAGATAACTTTCGTTATTCTTCTCCTCAATAACAAATACTTAATATAAATCAGCAGCCACCAGCAGTGATGTCGGTGGCTTGCTATTATGTTTTATAAATTTCTATTGCCTATCGTCAGAACATATAGAATGTTACTTTATAGTATTTAGCTGTGTTTTACTAACTACTTTGTCGGTTATAGCGCATACGCATGAGTCAGACCAGACATTTTCAGCAGTTTCAATCATGTCGATTATAGTATAAATCGGCAGTATTATACCCATGATACCTACGTTGGCGCCTATACCCGACATCAGTGACAGTGTAAGAAAGTAACAGCCCATAGGTACACCGGCGTTACCTACCGCAGATAGTACCGAAATGAATATCCATGTCAGCATAGTTACCCATGTGATAGGCATACCGTTATTCTGCATCACGAACAGTGAGGTCACGAGTATAAAGGCTGCACAGCCGTTCATATTGACAGTGGTGCATATAGGCAATACGAAACGCGCTACCTTAGGGTTGACCCCAAGACGCTTCTCTGAGTTTTCCATAGTAACAGGGAGAGTTGCAGCCGAACTTTTCGTGAAAAGAGCCATAAGTACAGCGGGAGCCATTCCTTTCAGGGTCTTTATAGGGTTAAGACCTTTAATAAGCAGGAAAATAGGTAATATGATGAAGAACTGAGAACAGTTGCCGGCTATTATAACCAATACATACTTGCCGAGTGAATCAAGCATCATACCGCCGCTGACCTCAGCTACCAATTGTGCTGCAAAGGCTACAATGCCTATAGGCAAAATAGCAATCAGCCAGCGTATGAGCATAAACAGTAAGTCCTGCAGACCGGTCAGTCCGTTAACCAGCGACCGTTTGGACTGTGTATCAGGCATTTTTGAGATGGCAATGCCCGCTGCAAAACATATCAGTAACAACGCCAGAACATTACCGTCAAGGAATGGTTTTACGATGTTATCAGGTATGACTGATAAAATATGGTCGGAATATGAGAAACTGACTTTATCCACTCCTCCGGGATTTTCTTCCGCTATCACACTTGCAGGAAGATTACCGGGTGCCACAAGTACATAATACAGTAGTCCTACAACAGCGGCAGCGGTTGTGGTAAGTAATGTATAGGTTAGTGTGGTCCGGAACATTCTTCCCATTTCTTTTCCACCGCCCAGTGAAGCCAAAGTAGTGATGACAGCCAGCACTATAGTAGGGACTGCCAATAGGCGGAACAGCCGGGTATACACATTGGCAATGAAAGTCATGATTAAGTTAACTGACTCAATCCTGAGCAGGCCTATACCGACACCTATCACAAGGGCCAGCAGCCAAATCACAATCTGATACTTCTTCATATATAGATTTTAAAGTAGATTCTATTAACCGATGATATATTTACTGTAGGGAAGCTTCGAGAGAAGCCACGTTATGATACAGCATCCGATTAAAACAGGCTATCACCCGCAGATAATCAAGAAAAACTATTCGTTTTGCCGTAGACATAAATGTGAAATTTTCTGCAAAGTTAGTACGCTTTTCATTAAGCCGGATAAAATGAATGGTATCTTTCATATATGATACCGGCTTTCAAAAGCCTTATATCCTTTGCAGAACTTCATAGGAATCAGATTTACATAACTGACACATTGACTGGCTAAAATTATACGATAAAATTATTCAATATCAGAGAGTAATACTGATATCATCTATAAAGGAACTTTTTATAAACTTTTTATTGAAATTTTATCATTCTGGCAAGAGCAATAAAGTATTCCGTACTCCATATTTCAAGTTCTTGAGGGTTCTTGACAAATGGAAGGACATCTTTTTTAACCAATTCAATATCAGTTGAAGATAGACGGTTTATCAATTTTTCTTGAAATGTGTCCGGTGTAAGATCAAGATTATTGAATTCTTTTGCTCTTTCTTTGAAATGATTAAAGTCAAGCTTCATATCATTGCGTATATACCACTCGAAGTCATACCAATCGCGACCTTTAACACGATTTCCCCAGCCTCTAAAGATCAATGCGTGCATTTTGCCAGCAAAAAGGCCGGGCAGGGTTATACATCTGGTCATAAATGAAAATGGCTGTAAAAGAAGCTTCTGTTCAGTTGAGAAACCGAGGGGAGGCTGTGTATCAACCTCTATTTTTATCTTGTAACTCTTCTCAGTCTGGAATGACAGATTATATACATGAGTATTATCTTTCAGGAATGCAGACTCAACTTTACCAAAGTTTCTTTTGTCTTTCTTCGTTATCATAACTTCTCTACCGAGAGTTTTGAATTCCTCCACTATAGCAGGAAAATAATCTTCGATGTTAAAACTGTCGTCGGATTTGAGCAATGAGAAGTCAAGATCCTCACTAAATCTACCGAGACCATAGAATATACGCAGGCAGGTACCTCCATAGAAAGCAGCTTTTTCGAAAAAACCTCCTCTATGCAGTCCCGCCAGCGTCACTTGTTGCATTACCTCTAATGTAGCATTTCTCAATGCCGACGATGTAGAAATGTCATAGCGAGATAGCATCTGATCAAACATTCCGCTCATATTCTATAAATTTTATCAATTGGTTTATCATGGTTTTCTTTTTGCCGACACAGGCACATTCTCTAAGGATTTCAGTATTAAGTCCGATTATATCCTCTTGCTCCATTCTTAGATCTTCCTTAATATAGGTTCTAATTTCCGAAATATAACGTAGGTTGAGATTAGCTGTATATAACATCAAATCACACAGTGCTTTTTCAGGAGTGGCTATGAGTAAGGAGACGCTTTCGTCAATTATTGAAGTAATACCTATCGGAAAATATGAATCCGGACAATGCACATATCTGAAACGACCAACTTTATTGGAAAACGTCTTTGCTCGTCGCGGTGTTAGTGATATTATCTCAACGACGTGCTCAGGTATTAGTCCGTAATATCGTAAGGCTGTTTGCATGGATACATACGAGGGACCATGAAGATGATTGGCAATAAGAAACTCATTCACCCTCTTTTCGCTTATTGTCGGACTTGTCACATATAAACCCGGCTTAAGACGTACGATGTCACCGGCATCCTCCAGACGCTTAGCTTTAGCAGTTATGGCAGTATTGTCGGGGAATACTGATTGCAACACCGATAGTCTGAATGGAATATTTCCAACGTCTTTTAATTTCATAATGTCTGTGCTTCAAGGATAATTTGAACAAACTTATCTTACAAAGGTAGTAAATATTTTCATAGTAAATTACATAAAATGTAATTTACTATGAAAATATTTACTACCGAGGCAGTGTTTTGAGCAGATAGAGAACCATGTGGGAAAGATTGCTTGTTCACCGGGAACGTCGCTGCATGGGAACACAGAATTGCCATAAGAACTGAAACACAGAGCTAACACAGATCTTTAGATTATTTTTTACATAAACATTGAGGTATCAAATCTGCTCCAGATTTGATACCTCAATGTTTAGTTCTTATCACAATCTCTTTCTAAGAGATACTTATATTATTAAGCAAAATTACTAAATATTATAATAAACACCAAATTATCGGTGCGTTTTTAACTTACTTTTTATTCAAAGATTCGTATTTTTTACTGTAATGTTTATAAAATCTAAGAATGATGTATAACTAAACTACTAAGTATAAAATACTTAGTAATCGTCACAATCTCTTAGAAAAAGAGTGTGATTAGTCGTTGAAGATTTGTAGACGACTTTTCGGAAGTTTGGCGAGAATGCTAATTTAAACTACTGATTTCTAGTAGTATGCATTTGTGCCAAGCTAAGTAAAAGCACATACTTTACTTTCCCTATGGCGCCTGATTCACGTCCGGATAAGCCTGCATGGTATGTGCTGAACTATATAGGCGGTACAATCAAAAATCTTGCTCAGAAAGAGGTTGAGCGGTTTAATTCATGGAATAATACCGCACTTGAGCTTTTTGCACCGACTTACGTTGTCAGAGAAGAAAAACAGGGGGAGATAAAGTTCCGGACAATTAGCCTTACCTTCCACTATGTTTTTGTTAAAGGTACCTTCGCCGAGGTAAAGCGCCTGTGTGCACAACCTAACGGCTTCTCCTTCCTCATTGATCACGGTAGTGCGGAACGGTACGCGATAATTGATGACCGACAGATGGTTAACTTCAAAAATATCGCCAGAACCTATAAAAACTGCCTTCCATATTTTCCGCTTGATGAAATTGACCTCGAAGACGGTGATCTGGTTGAGGTTGTGAAAGGAGACTTCCCCGGACTTGTCGGTACATTTATGCCGAAGGCAAAGAGCAAGACCGGCAATATCGTACTTAACGTATATAATAAGGTAGGAACAATCGCTTTCGATGTAAAAGCTACCGACGTCCGCGTACTCGAATTTTCAAGTCACTCTACCCGGGCTAACGACCAGATAGACGCCTTTGTCCCTCATCTGCTTAATGCCTTAAGATATTTCGACAAAGACGAAGCACTGCCTACACCGCTTGCCGCAAAACTGTCAGTGTTTTGCGGACGTATGGAAGTGGCCAAACTCAATAACCGTAAACTCGATGCACGGCTTCAAGTGCTTCTCTATGCTGCTAATCACATTATCGGTAATATACCTGAAGCAGCCAAAGCTCTCGCAAAATATGAGCGTGTCAAAGATTCGGTAACTAACGAATGGACGAAGAGCGTGAATAATCTCATACTCTCTGTCATCACAAAAGATAAAGATAGTCTCTTATCCGATTACGAGAAATTGAAACAACTCGAACCCTCATCAAAAGCACAGCAGATGGTGAGAACGGAATACGACTATTATCTCTCCCCTGAAAGCTCTTTATGATTTGCACTCTTCCGTCCAGAATTATGAACTATCCGGTCTCGGCATCTTCTCCTACCGAAGATCTGCTGACGCTTGGTCAGATTTTCTCCGAAGTAGGCGACTACGCCTCGACGGTTCTGGACCGCGAACACATTTCGCTGTCGAAGAAGTGTATAACCAGACTTAGGAAGGTTGTCGGCGAACTGATTTCAAGACACCGCATACAGTCGGCCGAAAATCTTTACGACATGCCGGAAGGCGAATTGGTCAGAAAGGATTTAACTGCTCTGACCGTCGGAGAACTGCACAGCCTCTACCGCCGTTGGCCGCTTCGTCATCAGTCAAGAGCCAAAGCCGGGCGCGAACATCTCACATATTACTATGAAGGCCGGATAGTCCGCGAACTCAAGCAACGCAAAGCAGCCAACAAAAGCGAACAGTTGAAAATCGACTATTGCGTTATGACCTACCGCAATGAGTTGGATAACCTGTCGTTTCTTCTCTCAAAGCCGCTTGAAGTAAGCAGCAACAGAATTTTACCGGACCTTACTAAAAGCTATACACCGTCAGAGTTAGTCGCCCTAATTAACCTGTACAGCCACTACCGCGACATCGCAGAGCGCGAACTGCTGATTGAGTATACTGACATTGCCATTGATATGATGGAAGCTGCTGCCGACAAATCGCAGCTTATGGAATTAGCTTCCGTAATACTTGAATTAGGACGCAGAAAAATCATCACAGTTCCCACATGGATTGGTGATTTCTTAGCCGAAGCAATTGCTCAATCGCGCCATAATCCCCGAATTGCCAAGACACAGCTGGTCTTACCGCTTCTTATCCTTCATCTACACACCGGCGACCCGAAACTCGAACAGGAAGCCACCCGTATCATCAATCACTGCTACAGAGAGGCCGGTAAGTCTGTCGCACAGATTAATACTCTCGGCTTACAGACAGACTCTGCTACCCC
>CAMWKC010000047.1 GCA_947174735.1 uncultured Porphyromonadaceae bacterium | reverse complement strand
TTTGTTATGACGGTCAACGGCTACATCGAGAATTACCTGATTGTCCTTTGACAAATCGGGTTGCTGGGTAATTGTGATCGAAGCATTTTTAAAACCCTTGTCAGCATAGTATTTCTGAATCACTTGCTTCATACGGGCCACAATATTAGGTGTAATCTGCTGTCCCGGTACCATGGCAAGACGTTCATCTATATCTTTTTTCTCGCCTCCCTTGGTGCCTTGATAGCGTATTTCAGACATTCTGGGCTGCTGGCGTAACGAAATTTCGAGCCAGGCTTTGTCTCCGGCTATCTTTTCGACTTTAATCTGTACTTTCGAATACAGACCCTGACGATAGAAGCGCTTCACTGCATTGGTGATAGCATCACCCGGCAGTTCTATACGGTCACCTATGGCCAGACCCGAATAACCGGTGATAACATAATCCTCGACATTCGGTACACCTGTGACTTTGATACCGGCGATTTCGTATGTGCGCGGCATCGGGGAGTATATAATATCGGGATTATATATTGTATCGACCGGTAATGCCGTCAGGCTTTCACCGGTGTCCTGTGCCTTTATTGACAACGGCATCAGTGAGGCTGCCGCCATGCTCAAAGGCAGATATGTTCTATATATGCGATTCATGTCGTGGTTAGACTCCGTGCGTACCCTACGGCAGCGCAACGGTGATATTGTATATGGCTTTAGGAAAGATTATGTTGTAGCCGCTTTATGCTGGACAGTGCCGAGACTGTCACAGTGTGTCCGGACGTTGTTGCACCTGTTCGCTGGTCTTACCGAAGCGGCGTTCTCGCTGCTGATAGTCGATTATGGCACGTGCGTATGCTTCCTTACCGAAATCGGGCCAGAGCGTAGGAGTGAAATAAAGCTCGCTGTACGCAATCTGCCATAACAGATAATTGGATATACGTTGTTCGCCTCCTGTGCGTATCAGAAGATCTGGATCGGGTACTCCGGCCGTAGCCAGATGGTCAGCAAATACTTTTTCGTCAATGCTGTCGGGGTCAAGTGTACCCTGTGCAGCTGCTCTGGCCAGACGTCTGGCTGTGTCTGCTATTTCCCAACGCGATGAATAACTTAGGCACATAAACAATTGCAAACCCGTACAGTGTGCTGTGGCTTCCCGGCAGTCGAAAAGGCGCTTGCGCGGTCCTTCAGGTATACGTTCCATATCGCCTATCAGATGAATACGCACATTGTTGCGCAACAATTCAGGCAATTCTCGTTCTATGGCCCAGCCTATGAGGTACATCAGAGTCTCTACCTCTTCAGCAGGGCGGTTCCAGTTCTCGGTCGAGAAGGCGTATAGTGTAAGATACTTTATGCCAAGGTCGGACGAGAACTCCGTGACGTTATGTACGCTGGTGATACCGGCGTAATGGCCGTCAGAACGCTGTTGCGAGCGGTTCTTGGCCCAGCGTCCGTTGCCGTCCATGATCATTGCCACATGACGTGGCAGCCGTGTCATGTCGATTTGTGCAAGCAGTTGGTCGAGATTGTGTTCCTCCATATCGCTTATACGTGGTTGTGTCAGTCTTTATAGTTGCAAACGGCACAGCGTTTGCTGAACTCATAGCTTATAGTGAGCGTCAGTGTGGAGTACCAGTCGGTGTTCTTCATCAGTGAGCTCTTAAAGGCGTATGGGTCCTTGAAGGCCGTTCCGTCAAGACGGTCGGTAAATGTTTTCTTCATCAGAAACTCGAGACCCAGATTCCAGCGGCGTGAAAGTTTATATTTTACTCCTACACCGAATGGTATTGTAAAGGCGGCACCAAAGCCTGATGCATCCCATACGGTCACACCGAGTCCGCCGCATATATATGGTGTCCAACGCTTTAGTTTACGATAGCTTTCGCCTATTCCATAGCTGAAAAAATTAAACTCAAACAGCTCGGACAATTCGAAGAATGTAGTCGAGAACTTCAGCGGCTGTATTTCGGAAGGAAGCACATTTTCTATTGACGATGAATCGCCACTTAGGCCTCCTACGAAGAAATTTGTTTTGAAGGCTATACGCGGATTTGCTACATAACGTAACATAGCTTCAACATCCCAACCGGGATGAGAGTAAAGATTTCCGTCGTTAGCATCGCCAAGGTAACCGGTCATACCTATACCGCCTCCTACGTCAAACCGGAAGTCTTCTTGTGCCCGTATCGGTGTGATGCAGGATAGGAGACAGATTAATATAGCGGTTACTCTTAGCCATAGTGTCAATCTGTACGACTGGCTTTGTGAGCTACCTGCCATCACATCAGAGGAGTATATGTGAGACGGGCCAGCACGCCGCGCCAGATTATATCATTAAGTATACCGGTGCTGTCATAACCGCCGAACAGATAAATATAGGGACATTCCCAATTTATCTGATAGCCGTCTATATCGTATACTATACGCATCGGTCCGCGCAGTGACGGGTTAGCACGGCTGGTCCATGCCTCGGCAAGGTTGGCCTCACGTGGCGAACTCATTACCACACCGTCAGCATCATATCCAGGCTGCATGAATTCAGGTAATTGCATCAGCGTCGGTGCCTTACTCCAGTTTACACCATTGGTATAGCTAATATATACTGATCGGTTGATACTACCGTCACTCAGTCGGCCTCCAAAGAGAAGCCATACATTGAATTCAGTCTGTATCCATGCTGTTGAGGTCTGACGATAGATATAATATGGTATTAACGTAGCACCTTCGAGCGCCGGAGGAGAAGTCATATCAAGGCGTGTCCATGTGTCGCCGTCAAAGCCCCATGTAGCTGCCGTAAGAGTACCGTCAGCCATGCGTCCTCCGGTCATTAGACCTACAGGGCGTTCTGACCAGTCTGAAGTCACAGTAGCAAAGGCCGAATAGCCTGTTATAGGAAATTCGTTTTCGAGTACTGTCTCCGGTAGTTCTGAGGCAGGATAATGTACATGGCGAAGTCCCCTCACAGCATCACCGCCTATACCTAAAAGCACATCGCCGTATGCACCTATTGTATTGAGCCATGTTTCGCCTGTGGACTGCCAGTCTATACCATCAGTCGAGCTGAACAGTGTACCGTCTTTGGAAAGTATGTACAGAGCTGAAGGGGTAGCTGCTAATGTAGATACACGTATTTCTTCGGCCGGAGTGATTTGTGTGCGGTTCCAGCGGGCGGTCATAAGATCATCTGTGGTAGCTACAGTGTATGATCCGTCGTTCTCTTCTATTATAGTGAATACAGTATCATGCCACTTAATAGTTTTCTGCGATATGGGACGTTCAAGACGTGACGGAAGTGTAGTGTTGGCAATACGGTCCCATATAACTGAATCCGGGTCGTTGGTATGTACATTTACCTTTATAGTGTATACACTTTTGGTCACACCGTCAAGACCGGTAAGTGTAAGCTGTACCGGCCGGGTGAAGTCAATCGAGTCGGTAGGACTGCTTTTATAATCGAATGTTTTAACTTCCGTACCGTCGTCTACCTTCAGTTCCGCTGCCGAGACATCGGTAGGATAAGTAATGACAGGTATAAGTCTGCTGACTTTAGTGCCTACCGGCAGTGAGTCGGCGTTGAAGATAACTCCATGTGCGAGGTCGATAGAGAAGAATACCTTGTCAAGGTTATCCATTACCTTCTTGTCGGCTGTAAGAGTGAAATTGGTCACTGCTACGCTGACAGCTGTCTCATACTCTGTTATGGAACTGTTGCTGTCTTTATTACATGAAGCAACACCTCCCAGCACAACGGCTGCGAGGGTGAGAGGCAGTATGTGGCGTACGATTAAATCTTTGTTCACGTGCTGTGTTAGCTGCTTTTGGTTTATGTCACATCGCGTGGCGGAACACTCCCGTTTGAGGGTGCGGGACGACACCGATGTCAGTTACAACTTGCAAAATTAGCATTTCTCGGAAAAAAAGAAGCTATAAAAAACGTGCTTTTTGAACTTGATACGTTTTTTATAGCTTTTTAACAAGTCTTTGCCCTCTTTGTCACTACACCTTTAAGTTAGTTTTAGTGTATGGGTAGGCATATTTTTCAGTTCTTTCGGAGCCATAATACCTGAACCGAGTATTTTATCGGAAGTTTCCACACGGATACGATCATAAAGTCCGGCTTCTATAAATGAACGTAGCAGGGTGGGTCCGCCTTCTACGATAAGTGAGGATATACCGTAATCGGTCCAAAGCGAATGCATGTTGTCTTCTAACGGTCTGTTAGGGTCAAGTAATATAGGATTGCGCTGCATCACTGTGGCATAATGCGGCAGTCTTTCTGACTTAAACAGTACAGGGCGCGGTGAACTTCCTGGCCATAGACGTGTATTAAGGGACGGATTGTCAGCAAGGAGTGTTTCGGTTCCTACCATTATGGCATCGCTTACAGCACGCAGACGGTGTACGTCAAGTGCTGTAACAGGAGTTGAAAATTGCACCGGATACGGTTTGCCATCGTTGTCGGTAGCAGCCATGTAACCATCGGCACTTTGAGCCCACTTCAGAGTTATGTGTGGTCGTCCGAGTATCTGTGCGGTCATAAAACGTGAATTAAGGGCACGGCACTCATCTGCTAACACACCTTCGGTAACCTCTATGCCGGCTTCGCGTAACATTCTGACTCCTCGGCCGCTTACGAGCGGATTAGGATCGGAAGCCCCTATTACCACTCTCCGCAGGTGATTGTCTATTAAGAGTTTTGCACAGGGCGGAGTCTTACCGTAATGTGAACATGGTTCAAGAGTGACATAGATAGTGGATTCAGGCAACAAGTGACGATCGGTTTCACTTACCGATGCCACAGCGTTGACTTCAGCATGACCGGAACCGTAACGTCGATGCCAGCCTTCGCCAATAATACGTCCGTCAGCGGCAGTAATAACGGCGCCGACCATGGGATTGGGTGACACATGGCCGGCGCCGAGACGTGCCAGCTGCAGAGCGCGGTGCATCATTGCGCTGTCAGTGGCGGTTGCGGACATATTGAGTATTTATTTCTTTTTGGATTTCTTAGCCGGCTGTTTTTCTTCGAAACCGCGCAGGCGAAGCAGAGCGTGTACATCAGGTTCATGGCCGCGGAAGCGCTTGAAGAGTACCATTGCGTCCTCGGTATCACCGCTTTCAAGTATATTCTTCTTGAAGGAAGCTGCTGTCTTGGGGTCGAATACACCGTTTTCTTCAAACATTTCCCAACCATCGGCTTCGAGCACCTGAGCCCAGAGATAAGTATAGTAACCGGAAGCATAGCCGTCATCACCAAATATGTGTTTGAAGTAAGGTGAACGGTAACGGAAGGTTATTTCTTCAGGCATACCGATGCGTTTGGCTATTTTTTCCTCAAAGCCGGCTACATCAGTATCTGTTCCGTCATTCTCACCCCAGTAAAGGTCAAGCAATGCAGCTCCGGCAAGCTCTGTGGTAGAGAAGCCTTGATTGAATTTGCCTGAAGCTTCCAGCTTGGCTATGAGTTCGTCGGGGATGACTTCTCCTGTTTTGTAGTGACGTGCGTATTCTTTAAGCAATTCGGGTGTGAAAGCCCAATGTTCGTTAATCTGTGAGCAGAGTTCTACATAATCACGGTCTACGTTTGTACCGGCTATGCTTTTATAAGGTGCACGGCTCAGCATACCCTGAAGTGCATGACCGAACTCATGGAACGTAGTCTCTACCTCATCGATAGTCAGCAGGGCAGGAGTGTCACCGGCCGGACGTGTAAAGTTACCTATATTATATACGATAGGACGCTTCATGGTACCGTCGCCATAGAGACCGGCACTCTGCATCTGTTCCATCCATGCACCCTGACGCTTGGAGTCACGGGGGAAATAATCAGTCATGAATACTGAAATGTGCTCTCCTGTCTTGGCATCCTGAACGTCATAGACAGTTACTTCATCCATATACTTGGGTGCATCGGGAAGTTCGACCATCTTTATACCATAGAGACGTTCAGCAGCAAGGAACAGACCCTTGAGCACATTGTCGAGAGCGAAGTACGGACGCACGTCATTTTCGTCAAGATCAAATTTCTGTTTCTTTACCTTGCCGGCATAATAATAGTAATCCCACGGTGCTATTTTGATACCGGCACCTTCAGCATCGGCAAGAGCCTGCATGTCGGCTACTTCCTCAGCTGAGCGCTTGACAGCCGGTTCGAATACCTGTAACAGAAGCTGTTCAGCAGCTTCGGGCGTTTTAGCCATCACACGTGAAGTCATCATCTGTGCGAAGTTATCAAAGCCCATGATACGTGCTTTTTCAGCGCGTAGCTTAATTATCTGCTGTATAACAGGATAATTATTATTGGCTCCGTATGAGGCAAGAGTTGTGTATCCTTTGTATATAGCCTCGCGCAGGCCACGGTTATCGGCGCTCTGAAGCACCGGCAGACGGCTGGGTGCATGTAGAGTGAATACCCAAAGTCCGTCAAGACCGCGGGCTTTGGCCTCTTCTGCTGCCTGTGCGATAGACGATTCAGGCAGTCCGGCGAGGTCAGCTTTGTCATAGACGGTGACGAAGAAGGAGTTGGTAGCGTTCAGAAGATTCTTGTTGTACTGTATAAAAAGTTTTGACAGTTCGTCATTGACACGTACCAGCTCGGCTTTCTTATCTGCCGGCAGAGCAGCTCCTTGCTCGGCAAACTGACGGTAATATTTTTCGACTACACGCTTCTGTACCGGTGTCAGACCCAGACGGTCGCGGCTGTCATAGACCTGCTTGATGCGCTGAAACAGCAGATCATCCAGTATGAGCTGATTCTGAGCTTCGTTAAGCAGCGGTATAGCCTCTTCAGCCATTGTTGCAAACTCATCGGTAGAGAGGGCGCTATCATAATGATAGAATACCGATGCTACACGCTCCAGTATGGGACTGAGATTTTCGAGCGGCAGAATGGTATTGTCAAAGTCAGGCACAGCACGGTTGCGTACTATGTTGAAGATATTCTGCTTCTGTTCCTCTATACCTTTCTTTATGGCGGGTATGAAATCAGAAGTCTTGATTTCGCTGAAAGGCGGAATCTCGAACTGCGTGTTGTAGGGCTGCAGAAATGGATTTGTGTCAGCCATGGCATTCGTGATTGGGGCCGCCAGCATCAGTGCCGATGCGGCCAGGGTGAGCAAACTTTTTTTAGTCATATCATTTAGTTAGGTAAAGTCTCAATTCAGTCGGTAAATGCGAAATGACCCATCAATGGATAATGGTCGGAGGCATCGAATGAGCTACGTTTCACTTTCAGCGCTTCGATTGGACCACGGTAGAGCATCTGGTCTATATGGAACAGAAACAGGTGCTCATTGTAGGTATAGGTCGGACCGAGATTAGTCTCGGCGTAGGCATCGCGCAGGTCTTCGCCGCGTATAGTACGGTAAGCCCAGGATTCAGGTACATCATTAAAGTCACCGCATACTATAAGCGGTCCTTTGATGGTGTCTATCCACTCGCGTACGATAGAGGCACGTTCGGCTCTCTTTCGGAATGATTCCGACAGCTTACCGCGTATAGAGCCTTTGAGTTCGGCCAGACTACGCTTAGCTGATTTGACACCGCGTATTTCGGTAACTACTTCACGCTCGTCTTCAGAGAGCTGATAGGAGTCGAGATGTACATTTATAATGTGCAGCAGATGACCCTTTATGTTAACGCGGTATAAGTTAAGCCTGGCTCGTCCGCCTGAGTCGTAGGCACCGCGGCCTACGAGACTGACAGGATATTTGGAGATAACTTTCAGATCTTCGCCTGCGCGTTCATCACCGGCACGATACGGATAGGCGCTGAACAGACTGTCACGTAGGTCGGAAGTGAAATTAGGTAACTCACGTTCGCTCCATCGTTCCACTTCCTGCATACAGATAATGTCAGCTCCGGAATCTATAAGGAAATTGACCGAACGGTTCCCCGGTGCTTCAGGTTGTCGTGTATCGTAGGTGTGGATGATGTTGAATGTCATTACTGAGAAGGTAGTGCTTCCTTCGGGTGCATCTTTGGCTGAACCTATCGGGAAGGCATGACTTAGCGGACTCAGACATGCCAGTATGGTAAGCACTCCTAAAGCTGTGAACACAAAGCGTGAGGCTATGGCCCACCAGATTGTACAGAGTATAGTGGCTCCGGCGAAATAGGGGAGTGCCAGAGTCAGTATTGAAGGTATGGCAAAATAGCGCGGATTGATGTGGCCACCGTATGCCGACAATATAGTCAGCAGGAATAAGGCAACCGACAGTATGCGCAACGCCATGCGTATAAGCGGACTTATTATGGGTAGTTTCATAGTTTTTTCAGAAATATCCTCCGCGCAATGTGCCTTTTTTTCGCCAGTAGAGCAGTATGATGAGACCGAATATCAGTCCGCCAAGGTGAGCGAAATGCGCTACTGTGTCAGCCGAACGGGTCACGCCGAGGAAAAATTCAAGTACACCGTAGCCGAGTACCATATACTTGGCCTTTATGGGTACCGGTATAAAGAAAAGATACATGGGCATGTCGGGAAATACAAAGGCAAAGCCTAACAGAAGGCCGAATACGGCTCCTGAAGCGCCTATAGTTACCAGCATGTTCTGGTATTGTTCTATACCGTTCTGGAAATGGGCCGGATTCATAGCTACCGCTTCGTGCATATTATCATAGCTCAAACCATTCAGCATGGCAATACCGGAGATGTAATCATGTTCCCACGTCAGTGCCCATACGCCTTCCTGTACAAGAGCCGCCCCTACACCGCATACCATGTAATATATCAGAAAACGTTTGGAACCCCACACCTGTTCGAGTATACGTCCGAACATCCATAGTGTGAACATGTTAAATAGTATGTGCGTCAGCGTGCTGCGCGAGTGCATAAATATATATGTCACTATCTGTGCCGGATTGAAGTCGGACGCCCCGACATAATGCAGTCCGGCATAACGCATCAGAGTATTGCTGAAACCCGGCAGACATATCTCTACCAGCCACACCAGAAAATTTATGATGATCAGATTTTTTGTGACCGGGGGCATTGAGCTCCACCAGCCGTTGAATGATTGTCTAAACATGGCGCAAATTTAACAAAAACACTTTGTATGAACCACACTCCGGAGAGGAAATAAGTATTTTTTTACTTATCTTTAGGAATATTCGGCCCTTTCGTTTGTTGTTCTATTAACATCGGGTTTGTCAGTGGTTCCGGTTGCCGGTTCTTTTATGGGCTTGTACCTGTACCGTTATCTGGCTAAACCTGATAATTAAATTATAAACCGCAGTATATTCAGGATTGCAATTATGAACAGAACAGATCTTGTAAATGAAATCGCCGCTAAGGCCGGCATTAACAAAGTAGCTGCCAAGGCAGCTTTGGACGCAACTCTCGAGTCTATTGAGCAGGCTCTTGCCAATGGTGATAAGGTTCAGCTCATCGGATTCGGTACATTCTCTGTACAGGAGAAAGAAGCCCGTACAGGTGTTAACCCCCGTACTAAGGAGCAGATCCAGATACCGGCCCGTAAGGTGGTTAAGTTTAAACCCGCTGATCAGCTTGGTAAATAAACTATCCTTGTCTTAGGCAACGTACTTGTAAAAACACGCACAGGCGCTCACTCTCAGAGTGAGCGCCTGTGCGTGTTTTTACAGAGAGTGAAACGTTAAAATGACAGGTATTTTTATTAACTTTGCAGCTTAAAACAATTAGCTGACATCTTTTTTTCAGCACATTTATCATCAAGATGACAATAGAACATATCATAGCCCGGGGCGTAGCTGATGCCCTGAAAGCATTATACGGTGCCGAGGTTAATCCCGATACCGTACAGGTACAGGCTACCCGTAAAGAGTTTGAAGGCAACCTCACTGTAGTAGTATTCCCCTATCTTAAAGCCTCACATAAGGGACCCGAGCCCACTGCTGTCGAAATAGGTGAATGGCTTGTGGAGAACGTTGATGCCGTATCGGCTTTTAATGCCGTAAAGGGTTTTCTTAATATTACTGTCAATCCCGCTTTCTGGCTTGATTTGCTACATGGCATAGCAGCTAATCCGAATTTCGGCTTCAGACCTGTCACTGAAGAGTCACCTCTTGTAATGGTGGAATATTCTTCTCCCAATACTAATAAGCCTCTTCATTTGGGCCATGTACGTAATAATTTGCTCGGTTACTCGCTGGCTTCGATATTGGAAGCTGACGGTATGCGTGTGGTCAAAACCAACATAGTCAATGACCGTGGCATACATATCTGCAAATCAATGCTTGCATGGCAGAAATGGGGAAACGGTATAACTCCTGAAAAAGCCGGTAAGAAGGGCGACCACCTTATTGGCGACTTTTATGTGCTCTTTGATAAGCATTATAAGGAGCAGATATTGGAACTCATGGCGCAGGGCATGACTGAGGAACAAGCCAAGGCTGAGGCACCTCTTATTAAAGAAGCTCGTGAGATGCTGCGTGCGTGGGAGGCCGGTGATCCTGAGGTACGTCGTCTCTGGGAGATGATGAATTCGTGGGTATACGCAGGTTTTGACGAAACTTACCGTCGTTTAGGTGTTAATTTTGATAAGATATATTATGAGTCGGATACATACCTTGAAGGCAAAGACCTTGTTCTGAAGGGGCTTGAAGAAGGTAAGATGTACCGTAAGGAAGACGGCTCGGTATGGGCTGATCTTACAGGTGAGGGGCTTGACCATAAACTGTTGCTCCGTGCCGACGGCACTTCAGTCTATATGACTCAGGATATAGGCACAGCTAAGTTGCGTTATCGTGATTATCCTGACATAAGTAAAATGGTATATGTGGTAGGTAACGAGCAGAATTATCATTTTCAGGTGCTGTCCCTTCTTCTTGACCGTCTCGGATTCGAGTGGGGTAAGGGACTGACTCATTTCTCTTACGGTATGGTCGAACTGCCTGAAGGTAAGATGAAGAGCCGTGAAGGTACAGTAGTCGATGCCGATGACCTTATGGACACTATGATAGCCGATGCTGCTGAGACTTCAGCCGAACGTTATGCCGACATGGATGCAGCTGAGGCCGCTGAGATTGCCCGTAAAGTAGGTATGGGGGCATTGAAATACTTTTTGCTCAAGGTTGACCCTCGCAAGAATATGCTTTTCAATCCGAAAGAGTCAATAGACTTTAATGGTAATACAGGACCTTTCCTACAGTACACTTATGCACGTATACAGTCAGTATTACGGCGTGTCGAGAATTTTGATATAAACTGTCAGCCCGATGCTATACCCGGCGAAAAAGAATCGGTGCTCATTCAGAAAGTAGCTGATTTCCCTTCGGTAATTGATGAGGCTGCCCGTAATTATTCACCGGCCATCATAGCTAACTACTGTTATGACCTTGCAAAGGAATATAACCAGTTCTACCACGACTATCCTATACTGAAAGAGGAAAATAAAGCTACCCGCGAGATGCGTCTGCTTCTCTCTGCCGTCGTAGCGCGTACGCTCAAAGCTGCTGCCGGCTTGCTCGGTATAGAGA
>CAMWKC010000046.1 GCA_947174735.1 uncultured Porphyromonadaceae bacterium | reverse complement strand
GTACCGGTCGAAACCTCACTTATAGTATAGACAAACGGATGATCAATGTTTACTACTGTTGCCTTAGGGTTAGAACCAAGATCGGAACCTAAAAGAATAATAGCTGTAGCACCGGTAGCTTCAATTCCTTCTTCCCTGACCTTAATCCGGGCACCGTGTATCGCTCCGTCTATATGAAACGAAGGTTTCAGTAGTCTTTAAGCTGTGTACCTACTCTTCCGAAATGGAAGGAGAATGATGATGCTCTGTCGTTCCATGATTTTGATGATCCAAGACAAGGTACACTCTTTAAGTCAGACCACCATGCATGAGCATTATAAGGAGCTGCTATAAGACTTAGACGATGTTTACTCCGGTATGTATCATCATAATTAAAGTGATCATCTTCCCACAAAGTCAATACAGCACATACATCATTGTCAGTAGCTTCGTATGCTATAGCTATAGAAGACACCTTATCATTAAGACCGATTTTATGCATGTCGAGAACATCAAACACCGAATAGCGGCTTGTCAGGTTTTTTACGAAATAAGTATCGGAGAAGTTTTTATCGTCAAACAATGCACAATAACCTACCGCACCAGTTTCCATAAAACGGAAACCTGCATTCCAATTTCCGGGGATGGGAAGGACAAGTCACACGCTGCATACCATCTCGAGCAGCTAATGCTACTAAACGAGGTTCCTTATCTAAATCTTCCTTGTCAATAAAATCCACTATTTCACTATCCATCAGTACAGTTTCCACATCCGGTTTAGCGCGTAACATGGCCATCAGTTCAGATACTTCATCATTTTGAAAAATAAGTTCTTCATTTTCATTAAGTGAGGCCTCTGTTTCGTACAGCTTACCTTTATAACGTAACTTTACTTTGAAAGGAGTAGGATCAACGGCAGCTTTCTGTACAATTACCAAATCTACAAAACAATAATCATGAGACGGTGGAAAGAATTCTACAAAACTTAACCGAGCAGCCCGCTGTTTATTAGTATTGTTTTCCTTCACGATTAATTTCAGAGAAAATGATTGACTATCTTTAACAGCTTCCCAACTAATCCAATCGTTTGCTATTAATACATTCGATACTTCGGTTTTAATAACTTGATCGGCATTTTCCCATTGCTGTTGATATTCCAAACTTCCAGAAGGATAAACAGTGTAGTTCTCACAAGCCTTAAGTTCTAATTCTACATTCTGCCAATCAGGACAATAATGCTCATCTATCCCACTTCCTTTAAACAGGTAAATTTCTTCGTTAGATGGAATAATGTAATCCTCTGATACCTCATTAATTTCGAATGCCAAAGGCTCTAAGCATATTGACCTTATAGTAGCACCCCAAAGGTCGGAATGTGACTTTTCATCACATGAAGTAAGCACACAACCGCTTACTAGCGATATAGATATAGAGCATATTATATTTAAGAGATAATATATTTTTTTAATCATAATTTATGATTTAATTATTTTACATTATTAATATACAAATAAGCTACATTTTTAGCATATTCAAAGGTATCATTTTTCGTAACTTCTGTATAAGGATTACCATAACACCAACCATTGCTAACACCACTATCTCCCCAATTACAATTAAAAGCATAAGAATTATTCACTACTTTAATCCCATCTATAATCCACGCATACCCATCACCTGTCTTAAGATCGTGACCACCCATAATCTGGGGAAAGCCTTTTTTAAGATTATTAATGAGTCTCGTAATGTCAAGTGTGGTATTCTCTGCAAAAGTACATTCATAACCTAAATCCTGCAGATAATTATAAGCAGCATGGACAGAGGTACTACTTCCAGTACAGCCAAATTTTACCTGACAGCATACAGCAATCTCATGACAGAAATGAGCAATTCGCTGTTTTGTCATTTCGGAAAAACTACTCCAATCAGCTGGCAAGGTACAAAAATCAAGATCTCTACTACCAAAATATGTACCTTTAAAAGGAATGCCCTTGGATAAACATATTTTGGCTATAGTTTGCCCTACAGCTATAGTTACACAACCCATAGGGTTATGATTCTTGTGTGTGATGTGAGCACAGGATTTACATGTGCAATAAGGAGCAAGAATATTAAACGGATAGCCTTGATGCCAATTAAAACGTACCAAAGGAGCAACGATCATTTCACCAAAATCAGCCCGTGTCACAGGTTTCTCTGACAGTAATTCTGTAGCTGCAAAATAAGGTATTTGCTCTATCACCCATTTTAATCCTCCTATCCGGACAGTATCGGAAATACATCCGTTATCTGTAAAGTAATACACGTGGTCAAGACGTTCATCTTCAGAAATAATAGCAAAGCCTTCTTTACCATCGATATTCAGAGACACACGTGTAATATCAAAGCTATTGGGGTCGAGTGTTCTTGTTTGAGGAGTCTCGACCACAGTGTCATCTACTATAACATAGTGACGCTGTTCAATTTCTTTAATAGAAATACTGTTACCACTTCGTGACTGCCCGGGGAGGTCATCATAGTAATGTTGTAATTTACTTAGCAGAGCCTGTTCCGCTGAGGAAGCAGACTCAGGTTGATCATAGGCATCATGACAGGCAGATAGGCCGAGAGTCAAAATGCCTATCGGGACCAACAAGTTCAGCAGATATTTCTTGCAGATATTAGACATAAAAATATAAAATTAATGTTAGGTAAATAATATCAGATCTTAGTTAACAGTTATTATTATTCCACCATTAGAAAAATATTTCACCGGAGAATATTCTTCCATCATCAGAGGTACACTCAATAATATACTCACCGTTAAAAGATGGAATTTCTATATATGATTCTTCTGTTGTTGCTATGCCCCACCAGTTATCAAGCTCATTATAGATACGTACAGATAAGGAATAAATTCCATCAGGGAAGAGGAACTTCATAAATCCATCACCATATTCACATTCAATAAATATATGCGAAGGAGCATTAGGACGAGTAGGTAAATTATTATTCCGTTTTTGCGGAATTGTTAACTTACTATAATCTTTTTTATCTCCTTCGGAATCTGCTAATACGCTCAATCCAGAGAGAGTGCATAACAGTATTGTAAGATATAACTTAAATTTCGACATAGTTGAAAGTATTGATTTGGCCACAAAGTTACAATGCAGAAATGGCTTAGACCTAATTTTACAGGTGATAAAGTTTGTTTTTTTGGAATTATATTTTATTATCAATCAAACGTTTATATAAGAAACCAAATATAAAATTTGGTTTTATTTGTAAGTTATTGATTATGTGATATATACCAAATATTAAAAACAAATAATGATAAAAACCTAATTATCAAACATTTAACTTAAATAACTCATATATCGATCGCGTTTAGGTGCTTCGAGCTGTTTGATTTTATCCTTTAGACGTCTCTTTCTGTTGTAGACTGCGTCGACTTTGTCTTCTTTAAGAAGTAGAGAAATTGAGGTACTGGAAAGACTGAGAACTGAGAAAAGATAGAGTAAATAATCGGCTTCTTTTAGTCCTGGCAAATCATTTTTGAAATCGGAATAAAGATTATTATAAAGTTCGTTAACCTGTTTCTCCAGTTCTTTTATTTTATCACCTTTTATGGAAAGTGAGTCTATGAGTTCTGTTACCCTATCGGCAATTTTACGTCTTGCAATTTTAGTATCATTATAGCGTATAAGTATTTCGCTGAGTTCTTCAAAAAGTTCGTATTTTGAAGCTAACAGTGTCTTTATAATCTGGAAGGAAGCTGAATTTTCGTTTCTGCTTTGTTCAAGTGCTTCCTGAAGCTGTTCGGCAAACAGAACTTTAGTAGCTATCTCCTGTTTCTGACGGCGGCGAATAGAATTCGTAATATAAAACCATATACTTAAAATCAATAACGAAACAGTGACAATCAACCAGATTTTTATACGTGAAGCTTTTAACTTCGCATTATTAAGTTTTTTATCAAATTCAAAATATTCAGCAAGCGCCGTTGTCAGCTCCTGCTTCATAGCAGATCTAAGTATATCGTTGGTCACATAGTTACTTTGCTCGAGTTCTGTAAGAGCTAAGGGATAAAGACCCATTTTCTTATAGGCTTCATACCTGATCATACTTTTCATAAGACTATCCGAAGGCGATGTATAATTTATTAGTTTCAGTGCAGTATTCTCGGCTCCCTTATGAACAAGAGTAAGACACAAGTCGAGTGAATCAGTCGTATCGGCATAGCCGCTTTCACATATCTCAGAGAGTATGGGATAGGCCTCATCATACCTGTCATCATACAGCAGAATGCCGGCCTTGAGATGTAAGGAGCCATAATTCAGGTAAGGATCATCGGCTACTTTTGCCGAATCAAGCAGTTGTGAAGCGACCGTCAGAACTTCGTCAGTTTTGCCATTAATACTTAAGGCTCTGCCTAAATCATGCAGAGCATAATTCAGATAAGGCTGCTTACCGCTCTTCTTAAGATATTCATATTCTTTATGAGCATATATTAATTGTTCGGTAGGATTATAAGTATTATAATGAATATCTGCTATTCCGCGATAGGCCATACCGGCCCAGAAAAAAGAGCTGTCATTCTCGGCAAGCTCTTTAGCTTTGTAGAAGCTCACGAGAGCCTGTGGAAACTGTTCTCTGTGATAAAGTACCCGTCCGCGATAGTAGGTTGAAATTATCTGTCGCGGAATATCTTTCTTACGGTCGTAGTAATCCACAGCAAAAGAGATAAGGGAATCATTTTTCGGGTCAAGATGATTTTTATCAAGAGCCTGTGTGTAAAGCATACCGTATAAGGCTCTGTCTCTATCGCTGTCCAGAGTAGGATAAGACAAAGTCAGAGAGTCCAACACAGCAAGAGCAGAATCCGGCCGGCTATCCATCAGGCTTTCGGCTTGTTCAAGTTTTTCTCTTATTGCACGGTGTTGGTCACAGCCACATACAAACGCTGCAAGCAACCATAGCAGTCTTACATATATATTAAACCGTAAACCCTTCATAAGCTATTGTATCCTATCCAAGCATAAGTATTTAATTATCGCACGCCCCAAAGAAGTTTATTACGCAGTATCGAGGCGAAGTCATCACCGGTGCGACGAATGACATATATGCAGAAAGGGGCACGCTCCACAGTAAGGGAGGTACCCGATTTAACCTGAAATGAGTGTCCGTCAATAGCCACACGGCAATAGGAAGAACGCGAGTCAGCCCACAGTCTCAGCCGTGAGGAGCCGGAAAGTACAAGCGGACGCAGCGTCAGCGAATGAGGTGCTAACGGCGAAAGCACCATATTGGTAAGAGTAGGTGCCAAGAGAGGACCGCCGGCCGACAGATTGTAGGCAGTCGAACCGGTAGCAGTGGAGACTACAAGCCCATCGGCAAGATAGTCGGCAAGAAAATGACCGTCAACCTCGGCATGTACGGTTATCATAGAAGCCGTAGCGTCTTTGAGCACAGCCACTTCATTAAGGGCGAAAGGCCATTCGGCATCTGGCAAAGCGGCCGATTCCATACGCAGCACTGTGCGCGGCTCGACACAGGCATTGCCTGTACGCAGCGAATGTGACAATTCACAGCGTTCGTTAAGGGTGTAAGAAGCAAGAAAACCTAAATGCCCGGTATTTATGCCCAATATCGGAATGCCACGGTCGCCTACCATACGGGCGACACGCAGAAAAGTACCGTCACCGCCTAAAGAGATAACAGCTTCGGTACCGGCAACAACTTCCGGAACCTCTCGTACCCTGTCAGGTAAAAACACACCGTTAGAGCGGAGATAACCGGCAAAACGGCGTTCGGCCATAACCGAAAAACCGTCGGCTAAGAGAATCCGGAACAAATCAGCTATATCATCGAAATGTCCTTCCTGTCGGCTGTTACCGAAGACCAGTACGGAAGACACAGGATTCAGGCAAGTGGTTTCCACAGGCAGCAACTTTTGATGGTAAAAGCTCAGATATTCAGCATCATCTGTAAAGCCAGGAGGCGTTCGGCCGCTACCTCGGCATCGAGTTCGGTATCACCGTAGGCCGAAGTGACCTCATAACCGTAACGCTCAAGATTGTGTGCCACAGAACCCGGGTCAAGATGTGACACACGCAATGTCACGGCCACACGTCCGTCAGGAGCGGGCACACTCCACATATCCACTAAATGCGCATCGGCATCCTCAACAGCATGGGCCAGACGCGAAGCACTGTAATCGGAAGCCGGACACTCGACAGTCAGCACACTACTGTCATCACGTGGTGCCAACATACGCCCCAAACCTTCGAGCACAGTAGTCTGGTCAGCCACCCCCATCACCTCACCCCGGCTGGTGACAGCCAATTCGCGACCGGGTGCATCGAGCAAGCGATGCAACACATCGACCAACGGCATATCCGCCTCAACAGAAGGCAGCATACCGGCCTGCGGCGCCTGACGCACAGGCGATATCACATCTCTTGCAGTCATAGACAAATTTCTTTCAATAAATTAATTTTTATACTGTTCGCAGTCCGGTTCAAACTAACGGAGGGAAACGGAGTGATAATTCTTTGCAGCCGCTCTTTGTGACCTTCAATTATTTTATCTATTTTTGCGCTTGATTTCAAAAAATTATCATCTGCCGTCCCCAGACTGTCCGGACTGACGATTGCGAAGCCCTGCGCTATATACACGGAAACGAGGTAACTCGCTGTTATGTGAACGGCCGCAGAGCCTTGCGAGTTCAAAGTTACAAATTTTGTGCCGAAAAAACACTATCATGATGTTTTTATCGTAATCCGGAGAGGCCACAGGAGGCCATTATACAAATTATGACACGTTTAAGCGTTAACATCAACAAGATAGCCACTCTGCGTAATGCCCGGGGTGAAAATAATCCCGATGTAGTGGCCTTTGCCCTCGACTGCGAGCGTTTCGGCGCTCAAGGAATCACAGTGCATCCGCGTCCTGACGAGCGGCACATACGCCGCCGTGATGTCACGGACCTCAGCCCGGTGCTGCATACGGAGTTTAATATCGAGGGTTATCCTACCGAGGACTTCATGCAGTTGGTCACTTCTGTAAAGCCGGCCCAGGTCACTCTCGTGCCTGATGCTCCCGGCGCCCTGACCTCATCGGCAGGCTGGGACGTAATAGCTAACGCTGACTTCCTGCGAGGTATAACCCATCGTCTCCGTGAAGCCGGTATCAGAAGCTCGATATTTGTGGCAGCCGAGCCCGAACAGGTGCGCGCAGCCAAAGAAGTCGGTGCCGACCGTGTGGAGCTTTACACCAAGCCATACGCCGACAATTATGCCGCCGACCGTGAAAAGGCGGTACAACCGTTCGTCGAAGCTTCGCGCACAGCACTTGAAATCGGCCTCGGACTCAATGCCGGTCACGACCTCAGCCTTGAGAATCTCGCCTATTTCCATCGCTCCCTTCCTCATCTCGACGAGGTGAGCATCGGCCACGCCCTCGTCTGCGATGCGCTTTACTTAGGCATTGAAGAAACCATACACCGCTACCTCGACTGCCTCAAAGACGCAGAGTAAAGCTTAGCCCCCGCCTATACCCGCGCGAAGCCGGTTATGCCCGCCTACACCCGCGCGAAGCTGATTATTGCCAGCTTGTACCCGCGCGAAGCTGGTTACCGACGGGAGCTCTGCTCCCTAATTCAGCCAATATCCACCCCTTTTCGTGAGTTTCTCAATATGACATCTCTTTCTTTATGGTCGCTGGTCAAAGACGGCGGCTTTATCATGATTCCGCTGGCCCTGCTGCTGCTCACCAGCCTGTATATCTTTATAGAGCGCTGCATTGTGCTGTGGCGTGCCGCGAGAGAAGACCCCACCTTCATGGGTCGCATACGCGATTATGTGCACGAAGGCGACATTGACAGCGCAGTCAGTCTCTGCAAGAAACACTCCACTCCCTACTCGCGATTGATTCTTAAAGGTCTGACCCGTATCGGCCGACCTATGAACGATGTGCTTGTAGCTGTCGAAAACACCGGCAACATCGAAGTCACAAACCTTACCAAAGGTTTTTCATGGCTCTCAACCACGGCCGCCGGCGCACCAATGCTCGGCTTTCTCGGTACTGTAGTAGGTATGATCGAGGCTTTCTTCTCTCTGGCAAGCGCCGGCTCGGCAGCCAATATCACTGTCCTTTCGTCAGGCATATATCAGGCACTTGTCACCACTGTGGCAGGTCTTATAGTGGGTATCGTAGCACTGTTCGCCTATAATGTGCTTGTAGCCAAGGTCAACCGTATCATGAATTCGTTTGAACAGAAGTCAATGGAGTTCATGGACCTTCTCAATGAGCCTTCCATGTAAGATCCGCGGGTCAGACCCGTGCAATACTCTCTGAAACTATCCAAGCATGGCACTGAAGAAAACTTTCGCTCCCCTAGACACATTCTCAATGTCGTCGATGACTGATATAATCTTCCTGCTTCTGATATTCTTTATGGTGACCTCGACTATCATTTTTCCGGCCGCCATAGATGTCAATCTGCCACAGAGCAGTGAGCAGGCATCACTTAAACCGGTCACCGAAGTCTATATAGATGCCGACTCCAACTATCATTTGGTAGTGGACCGCAATGACTCGGTATCGGTTGAGAACACTCTGCCTCAGCAGTTGCAGCGTGAAGAGCTTATGAACAAACTTTCGCTCATACAGCAGATGGATTCCACACGTGCAGTAGCTCTGTATGCCGACAGCACAGTAGCATACGCCCGTGTCATCGAAGTCCTTGATATGGCAGCACGCCGGCATCTGCATATAGTATTGGCCACACGCGCAGCCCAGTCCGTTCCACAATCCGCTCCCCAGCAGCAATGAGCACCGAACGTGAAAAGAAAGACCGGCTGATAGCTATGGGCCTGACCCTTCTGGTAATGGTATTCATAGCTCTGTTTCTAGTCGGCGGCCGTCTTACTTTCTACCCTCCTCTGACTGCTGACAGCACTCCGGCTGAAATGATGATACCTGAAGAAGAGGAAGAAATGTTTGTAGAGCCTGAACTTCTCGACTTAGGTGAGGAAAAGGCTGTTACCAACGATGCTCCGGCACCTTCATTTAAAGGACAGCCGGAACCGGCCCCGGAAGACAATACCGAACTTATAGTCAAAGGTGAGAATCCCAAACCTGCACCTCCGGTCGAAAAACCGATAACACAGAAGAAAGAAAGTCCTGTCAAAGCCACTACACCTACTGCCACCGATAAGGAAAAGGCAAAAGTAACTTCGAGTGTGGCCAAGGGCTTTGTTCCACGTAATGGCACCGAAACCGGCAAGAACAGCAACAGTGGTGCCGGCGGTGACGGTGTCGGCATACAGGGCAGTGTGCGTGGCCGCACTTTCAATGGCTGTCCCAAGCCGAACGTCAGCCTGCGCCACAAAACCGTTGTTAAAGTAGAAGTCGTTGTTAACGAAGAGGGTAAGGTTATATCGGCCTCCGCCACCGGCTCGGCTGACGCCTCCATACGACGTGCCTGCGAGCAGGCCGCACGTCAGGCTACATGGAGCGCCAAGAAAGGTGCCGGCGATACTCACGGCTCTATTACCTTCACCATCACTCCACGTTGATGACTAATCGGAGTAATCGGATTTGATCGGAATAATCGGAGCTATCGGAGTAATCGGATTTGATCGGAGTAATCGGAGCTATCGGAGTAATCAGAGCTATCGGAGTAATCAGAATAATCGGATAAATCCGATAATTCCGATAGCTCCGATTACTCCGATAGCTCCGATTACTCCGATAGCTCCGACAAACTTATTTCAGCAGAACGAAACGCGGCACAAGACGCTCGACATGAACTGTACCGACAGGCGTCTCCACATCTGTATCACTGTCAGAGAAAATAATGAGGACAGAGTTGCCGGTCTCCGGGTCGGTCTTGGTGACCTGAAGTATGTCGGGGCCATCGGGAGAAGATATACGGGCAAAGTTGGAAGTACCGCGCCACAGGGCGGGGTTATTCTGACGCAACGTCATAACGTAGGCCACATAATCACGGAGGTCGGCTTCTTCGGGTGTGCGCGGTTCGAGATGACCGGTAGTACGGGCGATGTTGTCTTTCTGACCGCCTTCGGTATCGCGGCTGAGGTCGCCGTATTCATCGCCGTAATACAACGTAATCGGCCCTGAGTAGCCGGCAAGTATGGCATGACGCAGCTTCATCTGACGCCAGCGGTCGGCATCGTCGTCGGCAAAATGATCGGCCAGACGATAACCGTCATGATTGCTCAGATAGAGATTAGGCATGACCGAATCGTTGAGATAACCGCGCAGTGTAGGAACGGAATAGATAGTCACAACATCGTCCCAGCCGTTGGCAAGCCCCGGTTGTGAAGGGTCCTGCATCGGGCCGCTTATAAGTTCCTTACCATCGAAATCAAAAGCACTCAGCAGACCGCCGTCACGGTAAACCCCACGATTGATGACGTCGGCTGTACCCCAGTCCTCGCCAACCATATAACCGAGTGTACCCCAGCGTTCACCTGCTTCACGCCGTTTGGCTGTAAGTTCTTCGACAGCGCCACGTATTTCATTCCAGTAATTGACACCGTTCTGTGTAGCCTGATAAGCCTGGTCAAGACGCCAGCCATCAATATCAAAGTTATCTATCCAGTAAGTAGCCACTTCCTTGATATAGTCAAGTGAACCGGGATAACGGATATTACCCTGGCCCCCCTCGGGACCGCGATCACTATCTACCCATTCCACGTCAAGAGTATAGCCGGAGGGCGATGGGTCGGTAACACCGCCGTGATGACCGAATACTCCGTCAAGTATTACATACATACCGCGTGCGTGAGCCTCGCGAACCAGTTCACGCAAGTCGTCCTCAGTGCCGAAATTAGGGTCAACAGCAAAGAAATTATTGGTAAAGTAACCGGTGGCCTGTAACTTCTCGCCCCCGCCGGCTGAAGTGCTGTCAAAGATAGGTGTCAGCCATATAGCATTGGCTCCTAAAGCCTTGATATGGTCAAGAGCAGCAGTGACACCCTTTATATTACCGTCCTTGCGATGTCCGTCCGGTCCCCACATAGCTGTATAACCGGGCGCACCGTCATCCGCGTGTTGAAACGATGCTACCATCACCTGATAGATAGTAAGCTGACGCGGGTCCTGCTGTGCTTCGCCACGTACAGCTCCGATACCGAGTAACGCCAAAAGCGCTACAAGACTACGTTTGATTAGCTTGAACATAACTGAGAAATATTGAAAATTAGGATTATATTTCTTCACCACGAAGAGTAGCCGATGTAGCAGACAACACCCTTACCTTCACAAAATCACCCGGACGGTGCTCGCTGCCATCTTTACTACGGCGTGCGAATACCACCACTTTGTTCTGCGAGGTGCGTCCGAACACTTCCTCGTCACTGCGCTTCGATTTACCTTCTACCAGCACCTCAAATTCTTTACCCACGTCACGTAGATTGGATTCGAGAGACAGCTCGTTCTGGAGTGCTATCATACGGTTAAGACGTTCGATTTTGACCTCTTCAGGTA
>CAMWKC010000045.1 GCA_947174735.1 uncultured Porphyromonadaceae bacterium | reverse complement strand
GATAAGGGCTTAATGATTGCACTTACAGGCCAAAGGCGTGTAGGAAAAAGTTATATACTTAGGGAACTCACTGAAATAATTAGGCGTAGAAAGTCTACTGCCAACATTGTTTATATAAATAAGGAGAAGAAAAAATTTGATTCTATTAAGAATGATTCAGATTTGGCGGAATATATAGCAAGCAAATTCTCCGAAGGTAGCGATAATTATCTGTTTATTGATGAGGTACAGGATATCGTAGGCTTTGAAAATGTATTGAGAAGCCTTAATGCCGATGAAGAATGTCAGATTATCGTGACCGGAAGTAATGCTAAAATGCTTTCTTCGGAACTATCAACTTATCTTGGCGGACGATATATTGATATTCATATCCAAAGTTTATCATATAAGGAGTTTTTGGTATTTCACAATCTGCCAGACACAGCTGAAAGTCTTAACAAATATTTGTCGTTTGGAGGCTTGCCACATCTCTATAGGCTTGGACTTGAAAATGAGGATATGATTTGGGAATATGTGCAGAATATATATAATACTATTGTGTTGAAAGATGTAGTTCAGCGTGAAGGGTTGCGTAATGTAGTTATGTTTGAGAATCTTATGTCGTATATAAGTGATAATACCGGCCAACTTGTATCGGCTACTTCTTTATCTAAATACCTAAAAGCCCACAGGATAGAATTAACTCCTTTGACAGCAATAAATTATCTGAAATCGGCTTCTAACGCTTATATTATAAATAAGGTTCCACGATATGATATTCATGGGAAGCGATTGCTTGAAACTAATGATAAATATTATTTCGAGGATCTTGGATTGCGTAATCTATTAGTTGGCAGTGACAGAACCAAAGATATTGAAAAAGTTATGGAAAATGCTGTGTATCTTCATTTAAAAAATCTTGGGTTTAAAGTGACTGTAGGTACACTTCCAAATGGTGAGATCGATTTTGTCGCAGAGAAGAGCGGTAAAATCATCTATATTCAGGTAGCGTATCTATTGGCTAACTATTCGACAATACAAAGAGAATGTGGTAATCTGCTGAAGATTCAAGACAATTATCCTAAATATGTAGTGTCAATGGACCCCCTAACTAAACCGAAAGATTATGAGGGTATTATCCACATTCCATTGCGAAAATTTCTATTATCAGAATTGTAAGTATTTACAGTCGGCCTTCGTCGTTGTAGGAGTAGTAGCCTTCGGCAGTTACTATCACATGGTCAAGCATACGGAGGTCGATGGCCTGACATGCTTTTTTGAAGATGGAGGTTATATTGTCATCCTGGGGGCTGGGCCGCAGTTGGCCCGAGGGATGGTTATGACATAGTACGACACCTTCGGCATTTTCGAGTATAGCTGTTTTAAGGGTTTTTTTGACATCAAATACCGATGAGGTAGCACCGCCCTGTGTTATAGGACGCGAACAGATTATACGGTTGGCACGGTTAAGCATCACCAGCCACACCTCTTCGTGTGGGAGATTGGCGTTACGGTTGGCCATATACTCGTAAATATCACGGGCTGTACGTACCTGCAGACGGCTGTTTTTCTGTTGCAGCCATTCGTCATGATAACGTGCTACGAGGGTCATCACAGCTTCTATCTGTACAGCGCGGGTTTTCCCTAAGCCTTTGAGCTCCATTATCTGCTGGCGTGAACGGCGCTGCAACTGGAGCATCGAGTTGTCGACTGTAGCCATAAGTTCGCGGCAGAGCACCGTGATGGGTTTGCCCGGCTGACCGATACGCAATATAAGCGCCCACAAGTCAGCAGTCGAGAGAGTGTCACAGCCATATTTCCAAGCACGTTCCTGAGGACGGTCATCGGCAGCCAGATCTTTGATTCGGGCGTCGGTGTCGTTCATAAATTATTTATTTGCCTTTACGCATTGCTACTTCCTGTTCAATATCACGTCCGTGACCTAACAGAATTTTCCATATATAAGCCCGTATGAACCCGGTGCCGTAGCCTGTAAGCTGAACTATAGACGCTGCCAGTCCGAGCGTACCTATCCGTAAACTACGGGTGGAGATAACAGCACATATCCATACCGCCAATAGGTAAGCTACCAGAGGAAGTATACACCACCAGTGCCAGAATATGGCAGCCGCAATCATAGCTATACTACCAAGTACGAACAGAGCCGGAAGACAGTGAACTGCTTTGAGCGAACCTGGATAAAGAAGTTTTAGGGTTATACGAGACATGCCGAACACATGTACCTGACGCCAGAATTTACGCAGATTTCCACGTCGTTTGTGGTAGACATATACCTCCGGAAAGAGAGCTATATTGAAACCGGCACGGCGTATACGTGTGCTCATGTCGATGTCTTCACTAAACATCTCACGGAAGCCGCCTACCTTTTCGAATACGCGGCGTGAGAAGCCGGTGTTGAAAGTACGCGGTGTGAATTTTTCCATCGACACCTTCCCGCCACGTATGCCGCCTGTGGTCAGAAATGAAGTCATGGCGTAGTTGATAGCCTTCTGCGTATCGGTAAATGAATCATGAGCCGCGTCCGGACCGCCGAAACAGGCTGTCTCAGGGTGAGCAGTAAGGGCAGCGCGTAAAGAAGCTATATAATCGGGTGGTAAAACACAGTCAGAGTCAACGAAGACGAGAAAGTCTCCGTCGGCTCTGACTATACCGTAATTACGAGCTATGCTTCGCCCTTCGTTCTCCTTATAATAATATTTAAGTCTCAGCCGGTCACTGTAAGCCTCAGCCTGCGGACGACATAAAACGGTTGAACCATCTTCAACCAGAATTATCTCAAAGCCACGGTCCGATTGGACTGCAAGGCTTCCGAGCAGGTCGGCCACTTCGTCGGGCCTGTTATACACGGGCACGATAATTGAGAAAAGCATGTCGTGCTTAGGTGTATCCATAGGTTCTGACCTTTGGTGACCGATAAATAGACGATAAATCAGGCTTTAACGCGGCCTACGTAGTCACCTGTACGGGTATCAACCTCAATGAGTTCGCCCTCGTTGATGAAGAGAGGCACTTTAACAGTAGCTCCTGTCTCGACAGTAGCAGGCTTGAGAGTGTTGGTAGCGGTATCGCCCTTCAGACCCGGTTCAGTATAGGTAATCTTAAGAGTTGTCTTGACGGGCATTTCGGCATAAAGTACAGTGTCGGTCGAAGCGTCAGATACTACTTCGACGGTATCACCTTCCTTCATGTAAGCTGCGCCGGTCACAAGTTCCTTGCTGATAGGAATCTGCTCAAATGTCTCGTTGTTCATGAAGATGTCATCACCGCCGTCAGCATAAAGATACTGATAAGGACGGCGCTCAACGCGGACGTCCTCAAGCTTCTCACCGATGTTGAAGCGACGTTCGAGCACACGGCCGTCAACGACATTCTTCAGCTTTGTACGCATGAAGGTGTTGCCTTTACCGGGTTTTACGTGGAGAAATTCGATTACGAAGTAGAGGTCACCATCCATACGGATGCAGGTGCCGTTCTTGATATCCTGAGCGTTAATCATTGTGATTATATGTAGTATATTATGTTGTTGCGCTGTATCAGCTAATTTTGCCACAAAATTAGAAAAAAAATCGCATACTACCTAACATAAAGCTCATAATCATTTAGCATACGTCTTTCTCAGTGAGGCTTAAGTAAAGTGATAGAGTGCTCGAAGGACGTCAAAAAAGGCTAAAAAGGGGGAAAAATGAGGGGATAATTTGTGAATGTTAAATGTAATAGCTAATTTTGCACTCTGAAACTCAGAAACGAATAAAATCATAATAGCACAATGAAAAGAACATTCCAGCCCTCAAACCGCAGAAGGGTCAACAAGCACGGTTTCCGTGAGAGAATGGCAACTAAGGACGGCCGCAAGGTTCTGTCACGTCGCCGCGCTAAAGGTCGTGCCTCACTGACTGTAAGCGATGGCATCGCCGGTAAGTAACAAAGCTCCTTCTCCAAAACATCCGGCCCCCCGTTAACGCTCAGAGGCGTCAGCGGGGGGACGGATGTTTTTCTGCTTTCGTTATATTCTCCTGCTAAGAATAACTGACATTATCAATTACCGTTGATAACACCTGCTGAATCTTCAAGCAGACCGATACTGAAGATCCACCACAGCAGAATTACTATCAGGACCAGCACTCCAAGCCAGATCCAAAGTTTGTTAGTACGACGTGTTGACATACGTTTACGATTTTTGCCTTCTGCCGTAAGGCTCTGGGCGATTATGTCGGCGTTATCCGTCTGGTTGGCGCCTTGATTGTTTCTGAGATTGTTTGCGTTCTTATCCATAACCTTGTGTTTTTTGATTTTTTTATATCTTTAACAAAGGTTATGGCATAGTAGTTCACGAAAATTCACATTTCCCTTTTATCATTTTAATCTTTACTATTTTTTTACGTCTGAAAATTCCTTTAAATAACTTTCAGAAAGGGAAATCTGCGTCGTTTGGTCCGGGAGAGAGATCAGGCATACCGGGAGTCGAGAGAGTATTGGGAGTGAAATTGAAGCCGCCGGAGCCAGCTGCCGGAGGCTGTCCCGGAGTGTTGTTCATACGGCTTTCAAGTTTGACAGTTGAGTCGCTGAGTGTCTGTTTCATCATACGATACCCCTCTTCCCAGTTCTCGAATTTGGCGAATTTTGAAACGAAGCGTAGTTTGACATCACCGACGGCACCGCTTCGGTGCTTTGCTATGATGAGTTCGGCAAGTCCGCGTATGTCATTGCCGTTAGCGTCTTCGCCGCTTTTTGTATAGTATTCGGGACGGTGTATGAAACATACTATGTCCGCGTCCTGCTCTATAGCGCCGGATTCGCGTAAGTCGGAAAGTACGGGGCGTTTATCCTCACGGGTCTCAGTAGAACGGTTGAGCTGGGAGAGAGCTATGATAGGTATATTCAGCTCTTTGGCAAGAGCCTTTAGTGAACGAGATATGGTGCTGACCTCCTGTTCTCGACTGCCGAGCTTCATGCCCGAGGCATTCATAAGCTGAAGGTAATCAATCATTATCATTTTGACTCCGCGTTCACGTACCAGACGGCGTGCCTTAGTACGCAGTTCCGTTATTGAGAGACCAGGTGTCTCATCGAGATAGAGCGGAGCACTATATACAGAACGCAGGCGGTTGTTAAGGCGGTCCCATTCTTCAGGCGAAAGCTGTCCGCTTTTTATCTTTTCTCCCTCGAGTTCGGCTACATTACTTATAAGACGCTTCACCAACTGAACGTTAGCCATCTCAAGGGTAAATATGGCAATAGGTATGTTATAATCAATAGCCATATTCTTTGCCATTGACAATACGAAAGCCGTCTTACCCATTGCCGGACGTGCGGCGATAATGATAAGGTCCGAGTTCTGCCATCCAGACGTCATACGGTCAAGGTCGGAATAACCTGTCGACAAACCGGATAAACCTGTAGTAGTGTTGGCTGCTGTCTGTATCTGTTCGAGTGCGAGATTAAGTACCGGGTCTATCTGAGTGACATCGCGTTTTAATTGAGTCTGAGATATGTTGAATAAACTGCCTTCAGCCTGCTGAAGCAAATCGTCAACATCGTTGCTCTCGTCGAAAGCTTTGGTCTCTATATCAACTGCGAAACTGATGAGACGACGTGCCAGATATTTCTGAGCTATAATTTTGGCGTGATATTCTATGTTGGCTGCTGAAAAGACACTTGTAGTAAGCTGCGTGACGCGGAACGCTCCGCCGACTTCATTCAGAGTGCCGTTCTGACGCAACTGTTCGGTAACGGTCAGCATGTCGATAGGGCGCTGGTTGAAACCGAGAGTCTGTATAGCATCATAAATCTTCTGATTGGCCGGGTCATAGAAACTCTCCGGTGTCAGTATGTCACAGACGTTCATATAAGCGTCTTTCTCAAGCATAAGCGCACCCAATACCGCCTCTTCAAGATCTGTATCCCGAGGTGGCAGTTTACCCATTGAGTCGGTTATCGGCTGCTGAGGGCGGCGTGAGTTATATGAGCGTCGGTTGTCGTCCATGACGTATGAAGAGGTTATGTAATAGTTCGATTGGTAATCAGCCCTGCCAGATAGCACAGAGTATCACCATTGATATACAGGTGATCAGCAAGCTCATCGCTGTGAGTTTAAGTACAGGATTGAGACCGGAACCGTTGTTTCGACGCAATTCCTGCCAACAGAAATAGCTTCGTCCAAAACAAAAACCGGGCGGTACGAAAGAAATCCATAATGGTACGGCTGTATGCATCATAATTATGTCAATGAGGATAGAAGCCACTATTAAATCAATCAGGTAAACTATGCTCATCGCATGGCGTCCGAAGATAACTACTGTAGTGTGCTTACCCACAGACCGGTCATCGTCTACATCGCGATAGTTATTTACAATCAGTACATTAACCGCTAACAGACCTACCGCCACACCGGTCGGAAGCGCTAATCGCCACACCTCATAGTCCGGTGCCTGAAGCCATGCCGTAAAGGTAACAGGCACAATACCGAAAAACACCAGTACCGCCACATCACCCAGTCCGTGATGTGATAAAGGCCACGGTCCGGTGCTGTAAGCTACTGCAAATACTGCCACAGCTATACCGACGGCTATAAGCCACCATCCTCCCCACCATATCAATGACAGTCCGAGCAGGCATGTGAAACCAAGTACACCGTAAGTGGCGTATAACATTGCCTTGGGAGAAATGTCACCTTCGGTTACACCTCGCCGAAAGCCTTCCCGTCCCTTCCGGTCGAGTCCGTTGCGGTAATCATAATACTCATTAGCGAAGTTAGAGGCTATCTGTGCGCCTACGGCAAAAAACAGGCATATCAGGGCCTGAGGCCAGGCGAAACTGCCGACAGCCAGTGCACAGGCACATCCGGCCAGAACACCGGCCACACTGACAGGTAAAGTGCGCAGACGCATGGCCTCAAGCCATGGCCTGAAAGCGGAAGGAGAAGACATACACGTTTTAATTATCAATGGCTGTCTAAATCGGCAAGTACGAAATCACTCCAGCGGTGTGCCAGATTCTCAATTCTTTCACGTTCGATCAGACCTTCAATAAGGTGTTTCGGAAGTGCGTCGTAACCATACCTTATACCGGCCAGAGCCATTGCTGCCGAGGCATTGGTGTCGGCGTCGCCAGCGGCCATTACTATTGTATGAAGGGTCTCTTCAGCCGAATTACAGTGCCACAGCGGCCATAGGGCTGCCATCATTGTGTGGGCGGCATCATTGCAAAGATCCTCATCGTCGAGTTGAAGGTCAGCAAGTGTACCCTCGTATGCACGATATAAATAAGGTACTATAGTTTCATCGAAATTCCGTGCCAGACTTGTAAGCGCTTCAATCGGAGTGACATGACCGTGCCATAACAAGTCATAGGCCATGTGACCTACCATGTGGGCTGTGCACATACAACGTGTGCCATAGTGTGTAAGACGTATGAGAGCGGCTGTTGTTTCGCGTGGATTATTGTGCATGGTCGCCCCTAAAATACCACGGCCGATTGCTTCATTGGTAGAGTCAAAATGGCCCATCTGACTCCACACCTTGCGTGTAGTGCCGACAGGGTCTGAGGTATATTCGGAATCTGAAAGACACCAGCGTATACAAGGTATATGGTCAGTGGTATGGTCATCGTCATACCACTCTACAAGTCGGCGGGCTATAGCCTGTTGGTCCAGCCTGCCTTGTCGGATAATTTCTTCAACTATATGCAGTAATATCCGTGTATCGTTGGTGATATCGCCGCGTTGCCACTGGCTGCGATGGGCGTCACGTATTATCTGGCTGTAGTCGGTTAGTCCCTGCGGATAGCGTATAGCGGCTTCATCAGAGGTCATGAACTCAGTGCCCAGACCAAGAGCATTGCCGATAGCATAACCCATAAAGCCTCCTAAAAGGCGCTGGCGGTAAATGTCATTCATACTGTATGATATGAGTCATTGAGGTGAAAGGGAGGAATAATTAAGAGAGAGTGACGGCAAAGTTAATAAAAAGAATTGAAAAATTCTGAATGGCTTGCTCGGAGAATGGAAACAGATTGTGATGAAGATACTGCTTTAATGAAAATCTAACTAAACTCTGACAGTATATAATAATCTAAACTGTAAGTAGCGTTAAAAGTCAAACGATATATTTTCAGGGACACTCTTTAAATTTTAAGAGCTACTTAATTCAAATTTACTTATATGAATCTTATAACGTTACCTCCGCGTCCGGATAGCAGTGCGGCGCCTGTACTGCCTGAAGCACGTCAGATAACCTTAGTAGGCGCTGCCGGTGCCGGAAAGAGCAGTTTCATGCAATACATGATAGCTGCCTGCGGTAATCGGGCTTATCGGCTGTCGGCGCTTGAAGCCTTTTACGGTCATCACAACTGTAGTTGCGATGAAGGTAATACTGCACAGTCTGTCAGTGCATCCGGTTCGGTAGCTGAACAGTACAAGCGTATGGCAGCCGAGAGACCATATCTGCGTGCTGACGCACTGACAGATCTCGACAGGCTGGTATGTCTGCTTCTTACTGATGAATTTGAACATCTCCTTGACCTGAAGATACGACTTAATCAAGGGGAAAAATTGCCGCCGGACACTACTCCGACACGTCTTGATACGTTGCGCAGTCTTTGGGAGCGTATCTTCCCTTCTAACCGTATAGTGCGTGCCGCCGGGTCACTTATGTTTGAAACTTCTGCCGGGTCAGACCTTATTGATACACGGCGTCTGAGCCGTGGAGAACGTACGGTACTGTATCATATAGCAGCGGTGCTTTACGCACCGCAAGGCGCAGTGGTATTTGTCGAAGAACCTACACTGTTTGTACATCCGGCTATACTCAATAATCTTTGGACTTCGCTTGAAAGACTCCGTCCTGACTGCCGTTTTATTTATGACTCGGTAGATGTGGATTTTGTAAATTCACGTACAGCCAATGTCATAATATGGGTCAAAAGTTATGATGCTTCTGCCCATACATGGGATTACGAAATGTTGCCGGCCAGTCGTCTGACTGATGATTTTTTCATAGACCTTATAGGTACGCGGAAACCGGTACTGTTTATAGAAGGCGATGCCGAACGTAGTATTGACGCACGTCTCTATGCCCTCGTCTTTTCTGACTATACGGTGCGGCCGTTAGGCTCATGTGACAGAGTGATTGAGGCCACACGCACGTTCGGCTCTTTACGTCCGATGCATCATCTTGACAGTCATGGCATAGTAGATCGTGACAGACGTACTGACATTGAAGTCGCCTACCTGCGGCGCAAAGGTATTGATGTGCCTGAGGTAGCTGAAGTCGAGAATATCTTTCTTACAGAAGGCGTGATAAGAGTTATGGCCGAAATGCGCGGCCGTAACGTGGACAAGGTGCTGGGACGTGTAAAACGGACGGTACTCAATGTTTTCAAACATCGTATAGAGGAACAGGCTCTTCAACATGTGCGTTACCGTGTCAAACGTGAGGCGGAATGTAAAATAGATGCCCGTTTCAGTTGTATTACCGCCATGGAGCTTCATCTGTCACGTCTTGTGGAACGTCTGAGACCGCGTGAGTTATATAATAATCTGGTGAAGGAATTTAAGACTATGGTAACTACCGGTAACTATGCCGGAATATTGAAAGTATTTAATCATAAGCCTATGCTTGGTGACAGCGGAGTGGCTACGCTGTTAGGGTATAAAAATCGTGATGAATATATCAACGGCGTACTTGATGCATTGCGCGGACATGATCGTTGGAGCCGTGACCTGGCAGCGGCTGTACGGGACTGCTTTACGTTGCCGGTGCCTGTAGAGAGTACTGTGAAGGGCAATAAGAGTACGAAGGTGACCGAAAGCTCGGGTAAATCGCAACACAAACACCCTAAACAGCGTTAATTATATAGAATTATATAATAAGCAAACTTTAACCCGTACTAAACATACACAGTCAAAATGGGAAAAAAGAAACAATTAGCCATATTGCGCAATGACCCTTGGCTTGAGCCGTTCGCGCCGGCCATCGAAGGACGTCATCAGGATGTGCTCCGCAAATTACATGAGCTTACAGTCAATACCGACGGTTCTCTCTCAGAGTTCGCAAACGCCTATAAATATTTCGGTCTGCATCGTGAGTCCGACGGTAGTTGGACTTTCCGTGAGTTTGCACCGAATGCTACCAATATCTGGCTGATAGGAACTTTCTCTGACTGGAAAGATGTTGACCGTTACCGTCTGAATAATATAGGTGACGGTGTGTGGGAGTTGCATTTGCCGGCAGATGCTCTACATAACGGAGACCTCTACAAGATGCTGGTGACATGGGACGGCGGTCAGGGCGAACGTATACCTGCATACGCTACCCGTGTGGTACAAGACCCTGACACTAAGATATTCTCAGCTGAGGTCTATGCCCCGGAACACCCTTACGAGTTTAAGATAAAGAGATTTACTCCCGATACGAAACCACTTCTTATCTACGAGTGTCACATTGGTATGGCCCAGCAGAAAGAGGGTGTAGGCACATATCGTGAGTTTATGGAGGAAACTCTGCCGCGTATAGCTAAGGACGGCTATAACGCTATACAGATTATGGCTATACAGGAACATCCGTATTACGGCTCGTTCGGTTATCATGTCAGCAGTTTTTATGCTGCTTCGTCGCGCTTCGGAACTCCTGATGATCTCAAGGAGCTTATTGATCACGCTCATGAAATGGGTATAGCCGTTATTATGGATATAGTTCATTCACACGCGGTTAAGAATGAAATTGAGGGTCTCGGACGTCTTGACGGTTCGTATGACCTTTATTTCTACGGTGATAACCGTCGTGAACATCCGGCATGGGATTCGCTGCTGTTTGACTACGGTAAGAATTCGGTGCTTCACTTCCTGCTTTCAAACTGTAAGTTCTGGCTTGAGGAATACAAATTTGACGGTTTCCGTTTCGACGGAGTCACCTCGATGCTTTATTATGACCATGGCTTGGGCAAAGCCTTCGGTAGCTATGATGACTATTATGACGGAGGGCAGGATACAAACGCACTGACTTATCTGTCATTGGCAAATATACTGATACACGATGTCAATCCGCGTGCTGTCACTATAGCCGAAGAGATGAGCGGTATGCCGGGTCTGGCTATGAAGTTTGACGACGGCGGTATCGGCTTCGATTACCGTATGGCTATGGGTGTGCCTGATTACTGGATAAAGATGATAAAGGAGAAGCGTGACGAGGACTGGCACCCGACTTCTATATTCTGGGAGCTTACCAATCGTCGCGCCGACGAGAAGACAATATCTTATTGCGAGAGCCACGACCAGGCTCTTGTAGGTGATAAGACGCTTATATTCCGTCTTATCGACAAGGAGATGTACTGGCACATGATGGTGAATGACGATAACGGTGTAGTGGCACGAGGTATGGCACTCCATAAGATGATACGTCTTGTCACCATAGCTACTATCAACGGCGGGTATCTTGACTTTATGGGCAATGAATTCGGTCATCCTGAATGGATAGACTTCCCGCGTGAAGGT